>CAIQHW010000597.1 GCA_903871715.1 uncultured bacterium | reverse complement strand
GCAGGCAATTGGAAAATGAACAACAATTTGCCGCAAAGCATTGATTTAGCTGAAGAAATTGTAGCTCAATCAGCTTCACAAAATTCAAATACAACCATCATTTTAATTCCGCCATTTACTTCGTTGCACGAAGTTTCAAAAATAATTTCGGGTAAAAACAATTTTTATTTAGGCGCTCAAAACGTGTATCCACAGCCCAATGGCGCATTCACGGGCGAAATTTCGGCAAAGCAATTAATTTCGGTGGGGGTAGAATATGTGCTGGTTGGGCATTCGGAGCGTAGAGCTTATTTTAACGAAGATGAAAAATTTTTAGCGCAAAAAGTGAATGCCCTGCTACAAGCCAACTTGAAGCCTATTTTTTGTTGTGGCGAAACTTTAGAGTTTAGAAATAAAAATGAGCAAGAATCGTTTGTTGAAAATCAATTGGCGCAAAGTTTGTTTCAGTTAGATGCCATGCAAATTCTAAATTGTGTGATTGCTTACGAACCTGTGTGGGCAATTGGAACAGGCTTAAATGCTACATCTGCGCAAGCTCAAGCCATGCACTTTTTTATCCGAAGGTTAATTTCAAAAAAATATTCCGAAACCATTTCACAACAAATTTCAATTCTTTACGGCGGCAGTTGTAAGCCCGATAATGCAGCCGAATTATTTGCCCAACCCGATGTGGATGGCGGATTAATTGGCGGTGCATCTTTAAAAGCAAACGATTTTATTTCTATCATCAACAGCATTTAATTTTTTATGAAAAAATATTTTTCTCTTCTTCTTATTTTTATTCCATTTTTTTCCATGGCTCAAAAGCCCCAAGCAGAAAGGTTTTCAACTACAAGTGTCGAAGATTTTGGTAAGCAGATAAAAAAGTTTATGACCGAAAATAAAATGGAGCAAAACAAAAAACTGATGGATGATTGGGAAACTGCGGTGGAAAAAAATCACGGCTTATCGCAAGAACAGGTGAGAGAAGTGGCTGCGAATTGCAACTTTTTATTAGACCAAAAATATCGTGTGCCGCAATTTTATAGTTATGTAGAAGCCATGATTGCTTATGCTTCGCAAAAAGGCGATGCAGGTTTATTTTCAAAATGGAATGCCATGATTGTAGATGTAGTGAAATCGCAGAAAGTGGGTATGACAAAGGAGTACAGCAATTTTATGGAATTTTCAAAAGCATTTTTTTCAAAAAATATTTTTAAAGAAAATGGCGATAGAAAATGGTTTTGCGAATCGGAAGGTTTTGAATTACTGTTTGATAACGAAGCAAAATTGGTGTTCAAGAAATGCAATTTTGTTATCACTGGTTCGGGCGATACATTGAGAGTAAAGAACACTTCGGGCGAATGGTTGATTGGAAAAGAAAAGTGGGTGGGCACAAATGGTACCACAGATTGGTCGAAGGCAGGATTGAGCAGTGATAGCGTTTACGCTACTTTTGGCAAATATTCGATTGATGCTTTGAAATCGGAATTGAATATTGATTCGGCAAAATTTACTAACAAACTATATTTTAATTCCCCAGTTTACGGTAAATTAGTTGACCGCCTGAACACCAGAAAAATGGGCACTTTCAGCAGCACTTTCCCAAAATTTACTTCTGCCAATTACTACGATTTGAAAGATATTTCGAAAGGCGTAAAATATCGCGGAGGCTTTGGTATGGCAGGTTACAATGTGATTGGGCCTGGTGTAAATGGTAAGCCTGCGGAAATTAAATTTTACAACAACAAGGCGCAATTAGTTGCTGTGGCTACATCGTACCAGTTTTTTATTAAAAAAGGGATTGAAATTTTATCGAACAATGCTGTGGCAAAAATTTATGAAGGTGTTGCCGATTCTATTTCGCATCCGGGCTGCGAATTAAGTTTCAACATCCCCAAACGCTTGCTGAAACTGCAACGCGGCGATATGGGTATTTCCAAAATTCCGTTTGCCGATTCTTATCATCAATGCGAATTGGGTGCTGAAGCCATCATGTGGCCTATTGATAGCAACAAAATTCAGTTGGCACAAATTTCGGCGGCTGGAAAAATTGCCAGCACATTTGAATCCTATAATTATTATGAAGGCAATAAAATTGATAAATACACCAACATAGCAGATTTCAACCCGATTGATGTGATTAAGAAATATTCTGAAACGCACAAAACTCGTGAAATGTATGCGGATGATATTGCCAAGCAAATGAGCCCTGGCTATGATGAAAGCACCATAAAAACCACCTTGTACAAGCTTACCGAAGATGGTTTTATTTTTTATGATGAATCAAAACATTTGGTAACTATGAAAGATAAAACGTTGATGTATGTGAAAGCAAGAAGCAAATTAACTGATTACGATAACATCAAAATAAATTCGCAAAGTGCCAGTGGGCGGGCAGCGCAGATTGATTTAACCGACCGAAATATTTTTATCGAAGGTGTTAAATCATTTGAATTAAGCGATTCCAATATGGTTTCTATTTTTCCTAAAAATGGCATGCTAACCATGAAACAGAATAGGGATATGGATTTTAAGGGTGGCATGTTTGGTGGCAGATTAGATTTTAAAGGAAAAGATTTCGCTTTCAATTACAAAGAATTTAAAGTGGGTATGAAAAGAGCCGATTCGATGTTGATTAATATTCCGACAGGAAAAAAATTTCAAGATGGAAGAGAAGATTTAATTCCGTCTAAAACCTATATCTGTGGCTTAGATGGCGACTTGATGATTGATGGACCATTCAATAAATCAAGCCGAACAAAATTGCCTGCTTATCCAAAATTAATTTCTACCACCAATTCGTTTGCTTATTATGATGATGAAAAAATTCATCATCATGCTTATCAAAAAAGCAAATTTCATTTCGAGTTGGATAAATTTGAATTGGATAGTTTAAACACTTTTTTGGTGCAAAATATTCATTTCCCTGGTGTGCTAAAATCGGGTGGTATATTTCCTGAATTCAGCGAACAGCTTAGGTTTCAGAAAGATTTGTCGTTGGGCTTCCAAACCACCACACCCGAAAATGGTTTCGATTTGTATGGCGGCAAAGGTAAGTATAAAGGTGCTATAGCCTTAAGCAATGCAGGTTTGCTGGGCGATGGCGAATTTGGTTTCATTGCCAATAAGCAGATGGCAAAAAGCATTTTGTTTACGCCCGATTCATTAAATGCAAAAGTAGAAATATTTACACAAACAGCCACCACAGCACCTTTGCCATTTCCCGAAACCTTTAATCAAAACGTGCATACACACTGGATGCCATCCGCTGATAGAATGGAAGTGAAAATGGATACCACACCTTTTCAAGTGTTTGGCAACGTGGCAAAATTGAAAGGCAATATCATTATTTCATCAAAAGGCATGACAGGAAATGGGGTGTTGTATTGGTCGGAAGCCGCCATGCACAGCTCTTTGATGAAGTTTGGAAAAATGGATGCCGAAGCCGATTCATCAGATATTAAAATCAAAACGGCGGATGGAAATATTGCGGTTACATCGCCCAATGTGCATTCGACCATTGATTTTGAAAAACGAATGGGCGACTTTAAATCCAACGACAATGAGCTTTCAGCCGATTTTATTTACAATCAATACACCACTTCTATCAATAAATTTCATTGGGATATGGACAAAAAATTGATTGATTTTGTAAGCCCAGCGGGCAGTACAGCCATGTTCATGTCGCAAAATCCTGCGCAAAAAGGTTTAAGTTTTGTAGGAAAAAATGCCCGATACAATTTGCAAAATTATGAATTGACGGTGAGCGATATTCCTTACATCAACACTGGCGATGCACTGGTGAAGCCCGATAGCGGCATGGTGTACATTGAACCAAAAGCCGAAATGAAGTTGTTGAAAAACGCCAGCATCATTTGCGATTCGGTAAAACAGCACCACAAAATTTACAACGCAACAGTTAAAATTTTTAGCCGAGATAATTATTTGGCAACGAATGCAAAATACGATTTCACCAGCAAAATCACTGGCAAGCAGGTGTTACAGGTGGATACATTGACGATGAGCGAATACAAAGGAAAAATTCGTAGCGTTGGTTTTGCCAACATCAAAGAGGAAAATAATTTTGCCCTAAATCAAAAAATGAACTTTAAAGGATATTTTCGATTTAATTCAAAAGAACGCAATCCAACATTGGATGGTTTTGCAAAATTGAAATTGAAAAGTACAACAATTCCAACCGAATGGTTTACCCTCAACTCCGTTATCAAAGCCGACTCGGGCACATTTGATGTGCAAAATGCAAAAAATGAAAAAGGCGAAAAAGTGTTCTTTGGCATTTTGCGCAGCACGTTTGATTCGGTTGGTGTTTATCCTGCCATCTTTGCGTCAGCCAGCACTGCTACTGATATTCCCATTTTTATTCCAGAAGGAACTTTGGAATATAATGCGCAAACCAACGACCTCACTTACGGTTTGGGTACAAAAATCCGTGGCGAATCGAACAAAGGAAACTTTGTGCGTTTTAATGATAACAGCAACAAAATGTATTGCGATGGAAAATTTGATTTGGGCTACAACTACCAAGGGATGCAGGTTTCGCTATCGGGCAATGCCACTTACGATTTGAATAAAAACAGTGTGATTATGAATGCCAGTGTGGGTTTAAAAATTGATTTCAACTCAGATTTATACAACATGATGATTAAAGAATTGATGGATAATATTACCGATAAAGAGGCAATTAATTTTGGCAAAAATCTTTCTTTTTATGAAAAATCTTTCAGCGAATTTTTAACCCTTCACGAAGTGAAAAAAGCATTCAAACCCGTGAAAGACGCAACAGATGAGAGTATTGATGGTCCGCCAAAATTAGACTTCCCAAAAAGTTCACCATTTAATATTTTGTTTACCGATGTAAAATTAATTTACGATCCATTCACCGCTAGCTGGAGAGGCTCATGCCCAGTGGGTTTGATTAATGTGGGCAACAATTATTTTGGCAAAAAGATTTATGCTTATTTAGAATTTGGTGGCAAACGTGGCGACGATTTTTTCAACATCATGTTTGAAACCAGCGAAGTGGATTATTATTGTTTCATGTATCGTGCGCACATTTTGCAATTGAACAGCAGCAACGATGGTTTCAACGCTGCCATCAACAAAATTGTACCTGAAAAAAGAAAAGTTACTGTAGATGCTGCCAAACCAACTGAATACTACCAATATCAAGTGGGAAGCGACTCTCGGGTGAAACAATTTAAAGCAAACATGAAAATGTTGAGGTATTAATTCACGTTTGAAATAATTTTTAGTGAATTATTTTTTGTACCTTTGCACCTCTATTTTAAATTTTTGTAAAATAAATGTTTCCAGTTTTAGATAACTTTTCAATTATTTTAGCCTATTTATTAGGTTCAATTCCAACTGCAGTGTGGGTTGGCCGATATTTCTACAACATTGATATTCGCGAATTTGGTAGCGGCAATGCAGGCACTACCAATACTTTGCGCACATTAGGCAAAGTGCCAGCCGTGTTTGTTTTATTAGTAGATGTAATGAAAGGTATTGGTGCTATCAAGTTGGCTTATTTATTTTCTACCTATTCGCCACATTCCGATTCATTTATTAATTTTCAAGTAATTTTAGGCATTGCAGCGGTTGTAGGGCATGTGTTTCCATTGTTTGCAAAATTTCAAGGCGGCAAAGGAATTGCCACCATGTTTGGCGTATTGTTGGGCATTCATACCGAAGTAGCGTTGTTGTGCATGGCAATATTTGTAGTAACATTGGCTTTCTCTAATTATGTTTCCTTAAGCAGTTTGTTGGCAAGTGTGGCTTTGCCCGTGTTAATTTTTTTAGCTTTTAAACACGACGACCAAATATTATTTCGCTTGTTTGCCATTGCTGCAACCTTTACTGTAATTGCCACACACCAAAAAAACATCCAACGATTGGTAAATGGCACCGAAAGCAAAACCTACATTTTTAAAAAGAAATTGAGGAAATAATTTTCAATTTTCACACTTTATTTTCTTCAAAATTTTCAAAAAAAAGTTTCACTTAACTTTTTGTTTTTCTTTCCACACTTTGTTGATTTCCTTTTTCAATTAGCGAAAATTTAATTTCTACTTTCGCACTTACAAATCTCATTTCTCAAATCTAAATACTCAAATCTTACAAAAATGAAAGTTACCGATATTCAAAAGATAGATGAACGTGAAACCCGAGCTGGCTTTGGTGATGGGTTGCACGAGTTGGGTAAAACCAATCCCAATGTGGTGGCACTTACCGCCGATTTAGCAGGCTCGTTGAAGATGAATAATTTTATCAAAGATTTTCCTGAACGCTTTATCCAATGCGGCATTGCGGAAGCCAACATGATGGGTGTTGCCGGTGGATTAACCATTGGTGGCAAAATTCCTTTCACAGGCTCATTTGCCAACTTCAGCACTGGCAGGGTTTACGACCAAATTCGTCAATCTATTGCTTACTCCAATAAAAATGTAAAAGTGTGTGCAAGCCATGCTGGGCTTACGCTTGGCGAAGATGGCGCCACCCATCAAATTTTGGAAGACATTGGTTTAATGCGCATGTTGCCCAATATGACCGTAATTGTGCCAGCAGATTATAATCAAACAAGGGCTGCAACACTTGCCATTGCTGATTATCAAGGTCCTGTGTATTTAAGATTTGGCAGACCAAAATGCGCAAATTTTACTACGCAAAAATTTGAAATTGGCAAAGCGCAAATTTTATGTGAAGGCAGCGATGTAACTATTATTGCTTGCGGACATTTAGTTTGGAAAGCGATTGAAGCTGGAAAAATTTTAGCCGAACAAAACGTAAGTGTTGAAATTATCAACATGCACACCATTAAACCTTTTGACGGTGATGCAGTCTTAAAATCCGTTGCAAAAACACGATGTGTGGTTACAGCCGAAGAACATCAGCGGAATGGTGGTTTAGGCGATTCGGTGGCGCAAATTTTAGGAATAAATTTTCCTGCGCCAATCGAAATGGTGGCTGTGAATGATAGCTTTGGCGAAAGCGGTACACCCGATGAATTGATGATTAAATATGGGTTAGACGCACCAAACATTGTGAGTGCAGCATTAAAAGCGATTGCAAGAAAAAATTAGCTCAATTACTTTATGGCGCAATTGCTCAATGTTTTTGAATTGAGAAATTGAGCATTGAAAAATTGCGAATTAATACAAACCTAAATGACCGACGAAGAAATTTTATCGAAGTATAAAATTGTTGAAAGCCGCGACAGTGCTTTTAAGGCGTTGGTTATAAAATATCAGCAACGGCTTTATTATCACATCCGCCGGATGGTCATTGACCATGATGATACGAATGATGTGTTGCAAAATGCGTTTATAAAAGCATGGAAAGGTTTGGATACTTTTCGTGAAGAAAGCCAGCTCTACACTTGGTTGTATCGCATTGCCACCAACGAAAGTTTTACTTTTTTGGCACAAAAACAAAAGAAATTTGCGCATTCGTTAGACGATGTTCAAAATAATTTATCCAACAAATTGCACAGCGATAAATATTTTGATGGCAACAAAATTGAAATGCAATTGCAGCAAGCTATTTTAACATTACCCGACAAACAACGTGCTGTGTTTAATTTGCGCTATTATGATGAAATGCCGTATGAAGAAATGAGCCGTGTGTTGGGCACCAGCGAAGGTGCGCTGAAAGCCAGCTATCATCATGCAGTAAAAAAAATTGAGACGTTTGTAAGAGGAAATGATGCTTGATTTTTGAAAATAAAAATTAAACTTTTAAACAAAAAAATAGTCATAGAGAACGGATAAAAATAGAAATGAACACAAGGGATTCCATACAGAAAGAGTTAAAAGAAATTTCAACCACAGTTGCTGAAATGAGCAATGGCAATGCTTTTAAAGTACCTGAAAATTATTTTGAAAATTTGGCAGAAGTGATTTTGCAAAAAGCAAAAACTTTTGACGAAAATGAAAACTCTTTGGAATGCAGCAAAATCAATCACTTTGAGGTTTCGGAAAATTATTTTGAAAATTTTGCCAAAAATATTGTTGCCATTGCAAAAGCAAATGAATCAACTGACGAATTGAATTTATCGAGCAAAATCAACCACTTTGAAGTACCTGAAAATTATTTTGAAAAACTACCCGATACTATTTTAGCACAAACAAAATTGATTGGTGAAGAAGAAAATGATTTAGGATACAGCAAAATCAACCATTTCGGCGTTCCTGAAAATTATTTTGAAAATTTATCTGATACAATTTTAGCGCAAACAAAATTAGTGGGTGGGGATGAAGATGCATTAGAATGCAGTAAAATCAATCATTTCAACGCTCCTGAAAATTATTTTGAACATAATGCTGCGCAAATTTTAGCGGCTGCAAAAAATGAATCGAAAGAAAAAGGAAAAATAATTTCGTGGTTTAATCAAACTACTTTCAAATTTGCAGCAGCGGCTTCGGTGGCTGCGTTTTTGGTGGGTGTTGCAATTTTTACTAATCAACCAAAATCGGTGGATAGTGCGCCACTAACTGCTCAAGAAATTAAAGCATATTTGCAAAACAATTCGGAAGATGTGGATGAGTTGCAAATGACGGAAACACCAGTTTCGAAGCCTATTTCAGCCCCAACAAAAGCCGAAAAAGAAAAAAAGCAATTGAAAGAATATTTAGAAAACGAAGTGGATGAATCAACTTTGAATGATGCCATTTGATGGAGTGTATAATGTTTGTCATTTTTTAAAGTTTATAAAGAAGTAGTTGAAAAAACTGAAAAAAATATTAGTCCTTTTATTTGTTGTAGCAATTTCATTTTGCAAAATTTCTTTTGCTCAAGATGAAATAAACGGCAACGTGAAAGAAAAAATTGAAGCCGAAAAAGTAGCATTTTTAACAAAAAAAATGGACTTAACTGCCGCCGAATCGCAAACCTTTTGGCCTGTGTATAATCAATACAGAAAGGAGTTGGAAGCCACAAGGCAGGACAAAAAAGATTTGTTACACGACACTAAAAAAAACTTTGAAAACACCGGCGATGCTGAAATTGAAAAAGCAATTTTAGAAGGTTTTAACATGGAGCAACACGAATTGGATTTGAAGAAAAAATATTACACCGAGTTTAAAAAAGTGATTCCTACCAAAAAAATTGTGAAACTTTACAGAGCCGAACGTCAGTGGACACTATATCTGGTGCAGCGTTTGAAAGAATTGCAAAATCAGAATTAAGCCTCGTTTTAGAATTTATTTTCAAAAATATTTTTGAAAATTTAAAATTCTTGTATCTTTATTTTCCAATTTTTAATTATTAACTACTAAACAATTATTATCATGAGAGGCGTAAACAAAGTAATCCTTATTGGGCATTTGGGCAAAGACCCTGAAATGCAAACATTTGAAGGTGGAAACATGAAATGCAAATTCACCTTGGCAACAACAGAATCATACAAAGACAAATCTGGGCAAAAACAAGAACAGACCGAATGGCACAACATTGTGATGTGGGGAGCATTGGCAGACATTGCTCAAAAATATTTGAGAAAAGGAACGGCGGTTTATTTGGAAGGAAAAATTAAAAGCAGAAGTTGGGATGATGCTCAAAGCGGACAGAAAAAATACATCACTGAAATTGTAGCCGACAACATGAATATGTTAAGTAGCAAAGAAGGTGGCAATAATTCGGGTGGTGGCTATCAAGCCAACAATAATCAAAATTCAGCGCCAGCAAATTCATCATCACCTGCTGAAAGCATGATGAACAGTGATGCGCCAGCCGATGATTTACCATTTTAATTTTTGTCAGAATTATTTTTAACTTTGTGAGAGTTGGAAGATTGCAAAATTTTCCAACTCTTTTTTTTCTAACGAAACCAAACTTATTTTGGATACACATCCTCCGTCTGCCAATTATTTTTCAGCTTTAATGGCTGTGTTGCCCACAGCCAAAACCAGCGACCACACTGCACTTTTCCTTTATTCCACTATCATTTTTGTTTTACTCGTTTGCAGTGCTTTGATGGCTGGCGCCGAAGTGGCTTTCTTTTCGCTGACTACAAAAGAGTTGACTTTGTTGCGAAAAAAATATAGCAACACAGCGCATCAAATTATTGTGTTGCTGGAACATCCACGAAAATTATTAGCTACTATTTTAATTGGAAATAGCTTTGTAAATATTGGCATTGTGATTTGCACTTATGCCATTATCAACTTGTATAATTTTTCTGCTTTTGTAAAATTTTTAATTGAGATAATCGCTGTAACCTTTGTACTGGTGCTATTTGGCGAAGTGTTGCCAAAAATTTATGCTTCGCAAAAAAATGTGAGAGTAAGTTTATTTATGGTGGCGCCGTTGCAATTTTTAACCAAATTATTTTCGCCATTAAGCTTCATTTTAATTTCGTTTACCAACATTATCGAGCAAAAATTATTGAGCAAAAAAAGTGGTGAAATTGATACCGAAGAAATCAATCACGCCATCGACTTGGCTTTGCATGATAAAACTTCGAGCCAAGAAATGAATATTTTAAAAGGCATTGCAAAATTTGGAACTATCTCTGTTAAACAAATTATGAAGGCTCGACCCGATATTGTAGCAGCCGATTATTCATTCAATTTTGCAGAGTTGATGCGGTTTGTAAACGAAGTAGGCTATTCGCGGATTCCAATTTTTCAAGAAGAAATTGACCGCATCAAAGGCATTTTATACACCAAAGATTTGTTGGAACATTTGAACAAGCCTGATAGTTTTAATTGGCACGAATTAATTCGTGCGCCATTTTTTGTGCCCGAGCATAAAAAAATTGACGACCTTTTAAAAGAATTTAAAGAGTTGCGAAATCATTTAGCAATTGTTGTAAATGAGTATGGTGGTACAGTTGGGTTGGTTACTTTGGAAGATATTATGGAAGAAATCATTGGCGATATCAAAGATGAATTTGATGAAAGCGATGAATTTAATTACCAAAAAATAAACGACAATACTTTTGTGTTTGAAGGCAAATTGTTGTTGAATGATGTGTGCCGCATTTTAAATATTCCTACCGAATTTTTTGATGAAGTAAAGGGCGAAAGCGATACGGTGGCTGGTTTGCTGTTGGAATTGTTTGGAAAAATTCCACACATCAACGAAACCATCTCTTACAAAAAATTTAAGTTTACGGTGCAACAAATGAACCGAATGCGCATTGCAAAAATCAAAACCGAAGTGTTGCCTGCGTGATGTTTTTTGTTTTTAAAAATTAAAAAACTGATTCGCTTTTTGTTTCCGATTATCTTTGTTGTTAAAAAAAATAGCTCAAAAAAAATCATGTTTGCAGTTTATAGAAAAGAAATCACGTTGTTTTTCAGTTCGCTTATCGGCTATATTACGATGGGTGTTTTTTTAATTGCGTTGGGCATTTTTGTGTGGCTTTTTCCTGTAGAAAATAGTGTTTTAAATTCGGGCTTCGCAACGCTGAACACCTTATTTGATGATGCTCCCATGATTTTGTTGTTTTTAATACCTGCCATCACCATGCGCCTAATTGCCGAAGAAAATAAAAATGGCACGATGGAATTATTAACCACTCGACCATTAACCGATTGGCAAATTATTGGCGGAAAATATTTTGCCGCCGTTTCACTTTTCATCATCAGTTTGTTGCCCACTTTAATTTATTATTACAGCATTTATCAATTAGCCAATCCTGTTGGAAATGTTGACCATGGCGAGATTCTAGGTTCTTATTTTGGATTAATTATGTTGGGTGCAACGTTTACTGCCATCGGAATTTTTGCATCGTCTATCACTTCCAATCAAGTGGTTGCCTTCATCACCGCTGTGAGCCTGTGTTTCATCTTTTATAAATGTTTTGATTACGTAAGCATGTTGCCCGGCATTTTTGGAAAATCAGATTATTATGTGCAAGAAATTGGCATCAATGAACATTACAATGCGGTGAGTTATGGCGTGATTGACAGCCGCGATGTGATTTATTTTTTGTCCATTATCAGCATATTTTTATTTAGCACAAAAACAGTTTTGCAATCAAGAAAATGGTAAAACGAAATAAAAAAGTAAGAAATGCAATCTTGTTGATTGCCGCTGTAATATTGGGTTTGGGGCTAATAAATGTATTAGCCACACAGTTTTTTTATCGAGTAGATTTAACTGCCGAAAAACGGTACACGTTAGCTAATTCTACCAAAAAAATCCTTCAAAATTTGGATGACTATGTGTATGTGAAATGTTATTTAAAAGGCGATTATCCCAGTGGATTCAGGCGTTTGCAAAATTCCACACAAGAAATATTAGAAGAGTTTTCCCATGTAGGCGCAGGAAAAATTCGCTATGAATTTATTGATGTAAAAGAAGGGCGAAACGAGCAACAGCAAAAGGATTTGCGCAAACAATTAGAAGATAAAGGCATCAATCCAATTCGATTAAATACACAATCAGACGATAATTATAAAGAGCAAATCGTTTACCCTTGGTGCCTTGTAACCTACCGTGATAAAGAGGTTCCAGTTTTTATTTTAAATAATCAAATGGGCAAAAGCAGCGAAGAACAATTAAATAATTCGGTAGCATTGTTAGAGTATAATTTGATTGATGCTATTTCACGAAGTATTCAAAATAAGCGCAAACGCATAGCTGTGGCTGATGGCAATGAAGAGATGCCGCCTGGCTACATGATGGATTTTATAAAAACGCTGTCTAAAGATTTTGATGTAGCACCCGTAAACATCAATGAAATGCTGCGATTGCCAGCGGATAAAATTGATTTGTTGATGATTATAAAACCTACAATTGCATTTAGCGAACCCGAAAAATTTAAGATTGACCAATTTATTATGAATGGCGGAAAGACGCTCTGGTTGCTGGATGCGTTGGATGGAGATATTGATAGTTTGCGCCGCCGCAAAGAATATATTGCGCCCGATTTTCCATTAAATTTAGATGACCAACTGTTTACTTATGGTGTGCGCTTGAACAAAAATTTTATCGAAGATTATAGTTGTGCGCCGCTGCCAATGGTTACTGGATATGTGAATAACGAACCGCAATATCAATTGTTCCCATGGGTGTTTTTTCCAGTGTTGATGAACACTTCGAGCCATCCGATTGCTAAGAATTTGGATGCTATTTTAACTTTATTTCCATCTAGTTTGGATACAGTTGGCAATCATGAAATTCGTAAAACTGTTTTGTTGCAAAGCTCCAAATACAGCAGGGTTCAATATTCTCCTGTGAGTGTTGATTTGCGCATGATGAAAGCACAATTGCAACCCAGCTATTTTAACAAGCCTAATCAAATTGTTTCTGTTTTATTAGAAGGCGATTTTCGTTCGCCTTATGTGGGCAGAATAACTCCAGAAACCTTTGCCATGATGGATTCGCTGCAGGTAAAATTTAGAGCACAAAGCGAAGAAAATAAAATGATCGTAGTTTCGGATGGCGATATTGTTAAAAATCCAACTTCTAAAAAAGACATTTCTTATCCATGTGGTTATTATCCATTCACTCGTCAAACCTTTGCCAATAAGGACTTTTTGATGAACTGCGTAAAATATTTGATAGATAATAATGGTGTGATTGAATCTCGAGGAAAAGAAATAAAATTGCGATTGTTGGATAATCCAAAAGTGAAAGAAGAAGCTAACAAATGGCGTATTATCAACATTTTCATCCCATTAGTGTTGATTTTGTTGATTGGTATTATCTTCAATTATGTACGTGAAAAAAAGTTTTCGGTGAAAAATTAATTTTGAAAACCAAATTTACTTCACCAATTTACTTTCAAATTATTTTATCAGATGGAAACAGTTGTTAGTGGAATTCGCAGCACTGGTTGCTTGCATTTAGGAAATTATTTTGGTGCTGTAGGCAATTTTTTAAAAATGCAGGATGATAAAGATTATCACTGTTATTTTTTTATTGCCGACTTGCATTCGTTAACTACACACCCAACGCCCGATGACTTCAAACGCAATACCAATGAGGTATTGATAGATTATTTGGCTTGTGGAATGGATCCTGAAAAAGTGGTTTTATACGCACAAAGTGATGTGCCTGAAATAGCCCAATTATATTTGTTATTGAACATGATTGCTTACAAAGGCGAGTTGGAAAAAGTGGCATCCTTCAAAGATAAAATTCGCAAGCATGATGAAAATGTGAATGCAGGTTTGTTGACTTATCCTGTGTTGATGGCGGCAGATATTTTAATTCACAAAGCCACCAAAGTGCCTGTGGGCAAAGATCAAGTGCAGCATTTAGAAATGACTCGGAATTTTAGCAATCGCTTTAATCATCTGTATAAAAACGATTTCTTCCCTGAATGTTTTCCATTTACATTCAGTGGAAATCCAATCGCAGTGCCAGGTTTGGATGGTACAGGCAAAATGGGCAAGAGCGATGGCAACGGAATTTATTTACGCGATGAGCCAGAAGTGATTCGTAAAAAAGTGATGAAAGCGGTTACAGATAGCGGTCCAACTCAACCAAATTCTAAAATGCCTGATTCGATAAAAAATATTTTTACGCTACTGAAATTAGTATCGCAAGAAGCTACGGTGGCGCATTTTGAAGTAGCATATAATAATTGCAACATTCGCTATGGCGATTTAAAAAAACAATTAGCTGAAGATATTATTCTGTTCACCAACCCGATGAGAGAAAAAATAAAATCCATCATTTACGATAAAACTTATCAAGAAAAAGTGTTGAAAATGGGCGCAGAAAAAGCAAGAGAAAGCGCCAGTAAAACTTTGAATGGTGTGAGAGAAATTGTTGGAATGAACAAAATTTAACTACTCTTTTATTTCAATTTCGTATCGCTTTCAATCAACCCATCTTTTAGCCGAATTAAGCGATGGGCAAAGGCTGCAATGTCTTCTTCATGCGTTACCAACACTACTGTGTTGCCGCTTTTATGAATATTTACCAACAACTCCATAATTTCTTGTGAAGTTTTTGAATCTAAATTTCCAGTGGGTTCATCGGCTAAAATTAAAGATGGATTATTCACCAACGCTCGTGCGAACGCCACACGTTGATTTTGCCCACCCGATAATTCGTTAGGTTTGTGATGCATCCGTTCTTTTAAACCAACGGCTTCTATTTTTTCCGACGCTCGTTTGTCGCGTTCTGATTTTTTTTGTCCTGCGTAAATCAGCGGCAGTGCTACGTTTTCAAACGCTGTTAATCGGGGCAATAAATTAAATGATTGAAAAACGAAACCAATTTCTTTGTTGCGAATCAATGCCAATTCGTTGTCAGTGGCTCGGCTCACATCAGTTCCATCGATACAATATTTGCCCGATGTGGGCGAATCTAAACAACCCAAAATATTCATCAGCGTTGATTTTCCGCTACCGCTTGGTCCCATCAATGCCACAAATTCGTTGCGCTCAATATTTATCGAAATACCGTGAAGCACTGGCACAGCCGTTTTGCCGAGGTAATAGGTTTTGGTGATATTTTCTAATTGAATAACTGGCAATGGAAAAGTTGTGAGTTTTGAATGATGAGTTTTAATTTTTTTTGAAAAATCTGTTTACTTTTTTTGCAACACTTTTGGTACTTTAAAATAATCGGAATCGTGTTGCGGTGAGTTTTTCAAAGCTTCTTGTTTGGTAATACTTTTCATGGAAATATCCTTACGCAAAATATTTTCATCTTCATTCACATACACCAAAGGCTCAATGCCACTGGTGTTTAGCTCACTTAACTTTTCAACAAACGACAACACATTGCTCAAATCATTTTTGATTTCTTCTTTTTCATTGTTCTTAAATTCCAACCGAGCCAAGTGGCTCAAGCGGTCTATCATTTCATCAGTTACTTTCATTCAAAACTTTTTTTAAAATTTTTCTGGAAATGCTTGTTGCAAATCTTGTTGCAGCAAATATCTTACTTTATCGCCTAATTCTTTGTATTGATCGGGCAGCAAATTTTTTGTTTCAATCGGCGCATGAACTTTTACACGACTCATGCACCAACCTTGCTTTGCGCCTGATGTTGGCAATATTCGCCAATTATCATAAAAGGTTAAAACCAAAATCGGCACTTGATGTTGAATGGCTAATCGAAACGCACCACTTTTAAAATTTCGCAACTCGGGCGGATTTTTTGAAGTGCCGCCTTCGGGCGCAATGGCAATACTGTGGCCATGTTCCAACGCTTCATCGGCTTTTTTAAAAGCTCGTTGCGCATCAATCGCATCTTCTCTGTTCACACTTAAATCGAGGGTACGAAAAAATTTGCCAAAGATAGGAACCTTGCCCAGCTCGGCTTTTGCCATAAATCGAATAAAAATTGGGCGCAGCACAGCAAACAACAAAAGGATATCCAAATGCGATGTGTGATTAAACACGATGACGTAATTTCTCTTTTTATCAATCGGCGTTTCCCAATCTATTTTATAAAAATAACCGCAAAACCAAAATGTAATTTTGCCCCACCAAGTGCGCAGCCAATGTGCCAATGGATAAGCTTTTTCAAAACTAAGCAACACATAAATTACTGGAATGAAAAGGAAAAATAAAATCACCATTACCACATAAAACCAATAACCATAAATGTTTCGGAGCAATTGTTTCATTTAAAAATTAACAATAATTTTTGAAAAAGATAGAATGCAAAATTAAATTTTTATTCGCAGCAGTTCGTAACATGAAGATGAATTTTAAAAGAGTTGGCGATTAATGATTTTATTTGCAACCATCAAAATCAGGAAAAAATTGAGAAAAATTTGTGCCGATATTATTTATCCAATTGCCGAAAAGCCAATCAATAATGGTGTTGTGGTGTTGGATGATAACAATACGATTGTTGAAATTTCAATTCGTGAAAAATTTGAAGATGCAGAATTGGAAATTTTAAAAGGTTCGTTGTGTCCAGGTTTTGTGAATGCTCATTGTCATTTGGAATTATCGCACTTAAAAAATAAAATTGAACCACATACTGGCTTGGTTGGTTTCATTCAATCTCTGATGCAGCAAAGGTTTGCAGCCAACGAAGAACAACGATTGCAAGCGATTGCAGATGCAGAAACTGAAATGATGAGCAATGGAATTGTGGCTGTTGGCGACATCAGCAACGAAAAAATTTCAATCACACGAAAGCAAAAACGAAACTTATTTTATCACACATTTATCGAAGCAGTTGGCTTACAACCTTTCATTGCTAACAAAAGATTTGACGAAGCCATTGCATTAAAAAATGAATTTGCAATTTCCGATTTAAAATCTTCGCTTGCGCCTCATGCGCCTTATTCTACAAGCATTTCATTGATTCAATTGATTTCGGATTTCAATCAAAAAAACAATTTTGCAACCACCATTCACAATCAAGAAACAGAAGATGAAGAATTATTTTTTGAAAATAAAACTGGCAATTTTTTAAATTTTTATGCAAAATTGGGGTTGGATATTTCCTATTTTAATGCCCCCCAAAAAACATCTTTACAAACTGTAATTGATGCTATGCCCGTACAAACTAATATGTTGTACGTACACAACACATTTAGCCATGAAAGCGACTTACAGGCTATTAAACAACACAGCAAAAATAATTTTTTATGTACTTGCGCCAATGCCAATTTATTTATAGAAAACAAATTGCCTGATTATAATTTGTGGCAAAAAAGTGGCTTGAAAATTTGTATGGGCACTGATAGCTTGGCTTCCAATTTTTCATTAAACATGATGGAAGAAATTAAAACCATTCAACAACATTTTCCCAAATTATCGCTCGAAACCCTATTAAAATGGGCTACTTTGAATGGTGCAGAATTTTTAGGAATTGAGAATAAATTTGGTAGTTTTGAAATTGGCAAACAACCAAGTGTGGTTTTATTGAATGATTTTTCAGCAAAAAAAATTGTTTAAAAAAATTTATGGAGCAAATATTGGATGGTAATTTAGTAGAAAAAGAAGCTGTGCAGTATGAATTTGCTGGCTTTTGGTTAAGATTCTTTGCATTGTTAATTGATGGAATCATCATTGGTTCAATTTCAACAGCTGTGTTGTATTTAAACTTGGGTGGTTGGAAAAACTACTGGTTACAATTGATTGTTACCTTGTTGGTAGCGGCTTACAAACCATTTTGTGAATTTAGTTATGGAGCAACAATTGGCAAAAAAGCCATGAAAATAAAAGTAGTGAATGAAAATTTTGAACCGCTATCATTACAAAATGCTTTATTAAGAGATATTTTTTCGTTGGTGCAAGAAGCAATTTCTATTGTTTATTTTTCTCGAGTTTTTTTTAGTAAATCTATAGATTCAGTAGATTCTTTTAGTAGCTATACCCATGTTTTAAGCAGCATGAATTTTTATGTAGCCACAAGAGGTTTGGTTGGAATTCTAATCATCATTGATGTTATTTATTTCCTTGTAAACAGCCAGCACAGAGCTTTACATGATTTAATAGGAAAAACATTTGTGATTCAACAACAATAACTTCATACCATTTCGCCAATCCACTTCAACAATTTTTCCGCACCAATTCTATCAGAAGCTGATGTGGTAAAATGAATAGGCGTAAGTGCAAATTTTGTTTTCAATTCTTTTTCAAACAAAGCAATATTGGCGGCTGGTTTGCCCTTTAATTTTTTATCAGCCTTGGTAAAAATTTGCACCGTTTGAATTTTTAAATCATGCAAAGCTTGCGCAAATTCAATATCTACAGCCTGTGGGGGAATTCGCACATCAATCAATTGACAAACAGCCCTTAACTGTTCACGGTTTTCAAAATAATCCATCATGCGCTGCAACCATTCTTTGCGCAAAACTTGCGACACTTTTGCAAAACCATAACCTGGCAAATCAACCAAGTGCCATGTTTTATTGATGTTATAAAAATTAAAAGTTTGCGTTTTACCCGGCTGCGATGAAGTATGCGCTAAGTGTTTTTGATTCGCCAAATAATTGATGAGCGATGATTTTCCTACATTGCTTCTGCCAGCAAAAGCCAGTTCGGGCAAAGCTTGCGCAGGCATTTTTTGCCAATCAACATAACTTCCTATATATTCGGCATGTTTAATCATCATCGGTGTTGCCATAATTTCTTACAAAAATTTTGTGGCTTTAAAGTTAGTGGCTGAGTATAAATATTGTGTTGAAAGTGTCAATTCATTTTTTTTTGAACTCAAAAAAGTTGTTGTAAAATTATTGTTTCCTAAATCTTCAAAAAACAAAAATAGTTGGCTACATTTGCGGCGGCAAGTCCTATACGACCAGCTCCTGCTCACTCCCCCAGGGTCGGAAGGCAGCAAGGGTAGGCGGTTGAGCGGTGCGATATAGGTAACTTGCCATTTTTTATTTTAGCTTGTTTCAATTTTCTCTGAACAAATTTATCAACATAGTTGTACAAATAAATTCATCGAAACAATTTTCTCTCCTTTTCTTTGTGGCTTACAAATTCCACAAATTTTAATTCTCAAAATTAATTTATCATGAAATTTTTCATTGACACTGCCAACATTGAACAAATAAAAGAAGCACACGATTTAGGCATCTTGGACGGCGTTACAACCAATCCATCATTAATGGCTAAAGAAGGCATCAGCGGCGAAGAAGCAGTGAATGCGCATTACATCAAAATTTGTAAATTAGTTCACGGACCAGTAAGTGCCGAAGTGATTGCAACTGATTTTGAAGGCATCATTAAAGAAGGAAAAGCATTGGCAAAATTGAACGAACACATTGTGGTAAAAGTGCCGATGATTAAAGAAGGCATCAAGGCAATAAAATATTTTTCATCACAAGGCATCAAAACAAATTGCACTTTAGTTTTTAGTGCTGGTCAAGCCATATTGGCTGCAAAGGCAGGCGCAACCTACCTTTCGCCATTCATTGGCAGAGTAGATGATAGCAATTGGGATGGTGTGCAATTGATTCAAGAAATCAATCAAATCTATTCCATTTATCAATTTGATACACAAATTTTAGCAGCATCCATTCGTAGTTCGTTGCACATTATTAAGTGTGCACAATCGGGCGCACATGTAGTTACAGCACCACTTTCAGCCATTATGGGTTTGTTAAAACATCCATTAACGGATATTGGTTTAGCACAATTTTTAGCTGATCATGCAAAAGCTGCAGAAGCAAAAAAGTAATTTGCTAATTCGATAATGTGCTGATGTGCTAATTAGAAAAGTCATAAAAAAACAAAATCAAAAATTTTCGGAAATGCAAATGATAACTTCGCCTTCGCAGGTAAAAATATTTTCAGCCACCAATTCGCAATACATCAGCAATGATATAGCTCGTGAGTTGGGAATTGATTTGGCAAAAGTGAATATCCAAAAATTTTCGGATGGTGAAATTCAACCCGAAATTCAAGAATCGGTTCGTGGCGATTATGCATTTGTGGTAGCAAGCACCAACATGCCTGCCGAAAATTTGATGGAATTATTATTGGTAATTGATGCCGCAAAACGTGCATCAGCAAAGTATATCACGGCAGTGATTCCTTATTTTGGATTTGCACGGCAAGACAGAAAAGATAGACCAAGAGTTTCGTTGGGTGCAAAATTAGTTGCCAATTTAATTGTAGCTGCTGGCGCAAATCGTGTAATGACGATGGATTTGCATGCACCGCAAATTCAAGGCTTTTTTGATATTCCGATGGACCATTTAGATTCATCGTACGTTTTTATTCCTTACTTAAAAACGTTGGGCATTGATGATAATATTTGTTTTGCATCGCCCGATGTGGGCAGCACCAATCGTGCAAGAAGTTTTGCAAAACACTTCAATGGCGAAATGGTTATTTGTGATAAACAACGCAAAAGAGCCAACGAAATCGCCGCCATGACGGTGATTGGCGATGTTACTGGCAAAGATGTGGTGTTGGTAGATGATATTGTTGATACTGCTGGCACTTTGAGCAATGCAGCAAAATTGCTAATGGAAAAAGGTGCAAAAAGCGTTCGTGCTGTTTGCACACATCCAGTATTATCGGGTGCTGCTATAGATAGAGTTGAGGCATCAGCATTAATAGAATTGGTGGTTTGCGACACCATTCCATATCTAAAAAAATCAAGCAAAATAAAGCGTTTAGAAGTGGCTCCTTTATTTGCAACAGCTATCAGAAATGCTTTTGAAAATAAATCAATCAACAGTTTATTTATCCGTTAAAATATTTTCGGTTCTAAAAAAAATCCCGAACAAAATTTTTGTTCGGGATTTTTTATTTGCTTGATTTTTCAGAAAAATTAAATCAATTTTTCT
>CAIQHW010000596.1 GCA_903871715.1 uncultured bacterium | reverse complement strand
TAATTCTGTTACCATCAATGCTGCTAATGGGCATGTGAAAGGAAACTCAAGCGACATGAGCCTTAGAGCTGGATTAACATCATCGCAAAACACATGGATGAGTTGTTGGATAAACAAAGGCATGCCGCAATAATTTTTTGGAACAGTAATTGTTCTTATCATTTCACAAAAAAAAATCATTATGAAAAACAAACTTTTTCTTTTCGTTGCATTCTTATTAGCATTTCAATTTGCAAAAGCGCAAGACATTTATTTAACCCAAAGCGGCAACATTGCTTTCTTTTCTGCTACCTCAATGGAAAACATTGATGCCACCTCGAAAGAAGCCACAGCAGCCATTAACATCAAGTCGAAAAAAATATTTTTCAAAGTAAAAAACACTTCATTCCATTTTAAAAGCAGTTTGATGGAAGAGCATTTCAACGAAAATTATATGGAAAGTGAAAAATTTCCTTACACCCAATTTAGTGGCGAAGTGGTTGATGTGGTTGATTTTGCTAAGGATGGTGTGTATGAAGTTTCGGTAAAAGGGAAAATGACTTTGCACGGTGTTGAAAAAGAATACACCACCAAAGGCACAATAACAGTGAAAGATGGCAAGATTTCGGCTCATGCAAAATTCAATATAAAAATGGCAGACCATCAAATAAAAATTCCAAGTTTGGTAGGAGCAAATATTGCTGAAGCCGTAGATGTTACTGTTGACGCTACTTTCGAGCCACAGAAAAAATAACTCAATCAATTTTGAAAGCACACGAAAAATATTTTTTGGTGTGCTTTCGTTTTTTAATCATAATAATTCAAATCAAATTTCATGAAAATTCTTTACAGCCTTTTGTTTGCAGTTTTAATTTCTACTACATTAAAAGCTCAAGATGATTTGAGCACTTTGTTTAAAGACGATAAAAAGTCCAACGATCCCATTTCAGCCACTTTTAAAACTTCGCGATTAAACATGGGGCACTCAGTAGAAGTAGTAGGCAAACATCAGTTGGATGTGCGCATTTCGCACGTGTTTGGCACCATTCATAATAGTGCTGTAAATACTTCATCAAACGATATCCATCAATTTTACGGATTAGAATCTATCTCAAATGTGCGCATTGCATTTGAATATGGTGTAACTGATAGATTAACCGCAGGACTTGGGCGCAGCAAAGGTTTTGGAGCAGACAAAGAATTATACGATGGGTTTTTGAAGTATAAATTGTTGCGTCAAAAAATTGATAACTCGATACCTGTAACTGTAACATTGGTGGGTACAACGCAAATAAGTGGCATGGCTGCTTCCACCGACCCAACTAGCGAAACAAGTTTTAATAACTTTTCACAACGATTAAGTTATAGTTCACAAGTTTTAATTGCTCGAAAATTTAGCGAAAAATTATCGCTGCAATTAATGCCTACTTACATTCATCGCAATTATACAGTAGCTGCCAATGCCACTACAGGCTTGCCTGCCGATGAAAATGACCTATTTGCAATAGGTGTTGGTGGTCGATTTAAATTTAGCAAACGAAGTGCCATCATTATTGATTGGTTTATGCCATTTAGTAAATTTAGTACCGAAGAACACAAAAAAGATTTGTACTACAATCCGCTTGGAATAGGCTATGAGATTGAAACTGGCGGACATGTGTTTCATTTAAGTTTTGTAAACACAGGCGGATTTTCGGAACAAGATTTTATTTGCAACAGTCCTTTCAGCTGGAGCAAATGGAGTTTTTGTTTGGGCTTTAATATTAGCCGTTGGTTTACAGTTTATTGAGAAACTAATTTTTTAAAAATTACTAAAAGCAGCACACAACAATAGTTTGCTGCTTTTTATTTTTTCATAGCTTCATACAATAACTCTTGCATTCTGGTGCGAATACCCATCGTAATTATCTTTTTATTTTCTGCATCAGGGTAAACACGATTGCTTAAAAATACAAACACCAAATTATATTTAGGGTCAACCCAAGCACTTGTGCCAGTAAACCCTGTATGCCCAAAAGTGGCTGGTGATGAGCTTTTGCAGGTTTGTGTTAACACATTTGGGTCGGCATCTTGTTTATCAAACCCTAATCCTCTTCGCGAAATGGAAGATTGTTTGCTCGTAAAATAATCAACTGTGTAAGCTTTCAAATATCGCTTGCCATTGTATTCGCCTTTGTTGCAGAGCATTTGCATCAACTTTGCTAAATCTTCTGCATTGCTAAATAAACCAGCATGACCTTGAATGCCGCCACTCATGGCAGCTCCTTGGTCATGCACATAACCACAAATCAGTTGATGACGAAAATAATTATCACGTTCTGTTGGTGCAATTTGCTCTTTCTTAAAACCATGTTGCAATGGATTAAAACATAGATGTTTCAATTGCATCGGTTCATAAAACACACGGTTTACATAGCTTTCAACCGTTTCAGTTTTTAAAATCGCATCGCAAATACGTTTCATAAAATACAAATCTAAATCGCTATACACATAATTTTTGCCCGCAGGTTTTACATCGCTTTTATAAATTTTATCCCAAATGGTATTCATGTAATCTGCTGCCATAAAGAGATTGGCGGCAACTGGCAAAGTGTAAGCAGCATCTTGTTGTGTCGAGAAATTATTATCCAACAATCCATTTTCATTCAAGCAATTTTTCCAAAAAGGAATGAAAGGCACCAACCCAGCTTGATGCAGCAATAAATCGCGAACCACAATTTTTTTCTTGTTGGTCTTTTTTGCTTCAGGCAAATAATCACCGATTGTTTTCTTCAAATCTAATTTTCCATCTTCATACAATTTCATGCAAGCCAATGTGGTGCAGGCTATTTTGGTAATGGAAGCCAAATCATATAAATCAGTTTTTTGAATTGCATTGTTTAATTCGTAAGTAAACGAACCAAAAGTTTTATTGTAAATTATCTTTCCATTTTTCATCGCCACCACTTCACAACCTGGATAGGCGTGCGCAGCAATACCTTCCAAAGCTATGCTGTCCATGCGCTGTAGCACATTCAAATTCATTTCTTCGGCTTTCGCATTCACCATCGTTTCATCTTTTATTGCCGAAATAAAATTGGATGAAATAGAATTTCCTTTGCCAAAACAAAAATATTTGTCGGCAGAAATGGGCAATTTTCCCGTCGAAGAATTTTTACCCAACAACATTTCTGCCATAGCAGTTTGCGAAATGGGATTGTCTTCATAAGCCACCACAGACTGTTTGCAGTCGTCAAAGAATTTCAAAGCATAAGGTGAACCAAATAAAATCAGATGCACATTTTGCCTTTTATTCAACTCGTTGATAAAATATTTTTCGTTAGCATTAATACCATAATCTCTGCCAACAAAACGATTCATTTTTTGCAATTCAATCCATACTTCATCAAAATTTTGCAGCGAATCAATCAGGTTTGAAAAGGCGTAATTCGGCTCTGTGCTTGCTATGCGATACAGTTTGATATCGCAACTTCCTTCTAAAATTTTGCTGCAAATGCTCATCGAATCACCGCCAATATTTATCAAAGCAATTTTTGGCGAAGTATTTTTATCGTCAATTTTATTTTTATTGATAGTGGTAAAAGCCTCAGCATACAAGCGTTTGATAAGTTGTGCAACTGAATCATTCATTAAATCTTGTTGCAAATTTTTCAAAGAAATGGGTTGATATTTATTCAACCCAGCTTTGTATTTGTAGTACAAAATTTTCCGAACGCGATTATTTATTTCTTCTTGCGAAATCAATTTTTTATCCACCGCTTTCAAAATTTCATCCACAGCCAATGGAACATTTTGACTAAACAACAACATGTCGTTTCCTGCCAAAAGTGCCTTCAAATCTAATATTCCAGCGTCAAAATTTTTTGTTACGCCATTCATATTCAACGCATCGGTTATCACCAAACCGTTGTAACCCAATTCTGTTTTCAATAAATTTTGAACCAAGTTTTGCGACAATGATGCAGGCGTTTTTTCATCAGGTTCAATTTGCGGAATAGATAAATGCGCTATCATCATACTTGGCACATGCGCTGCTATCAAGGCTTTGAAAGGTTTTAATTCTAACGAATCTAATCGTTCACGACTGAAAGGCAACACTGGCAAGTCTTTGTGAGAATCAACATCCGTATCACCATGCCCCGGAAAATGTTTGGCACAAGATAAAATGCCAGCTTTGTGCATGCCATTCATATACGCCAAGCCCTTGTGAATCACATTTTCAGCGTTTTCGCCAAACGAACGGTCGTTAATCACAGGGTTGTTTGGATTGTTATTAATATCCACCACTGGCGCAAAATTGATGTGAATGCCCAAGCGTTTGCATTGCTCGCCAACCATCACGCCCATTTGCTCAATCAGTTGTTCGTTTTGAATAGCACCCAAAGTCAATTGATGCGGAAATGCAAGCGTAGAATCCAAGCGCATGGCTAATCCCCACTCTCCATCAACACCAATCAGCAGTGGAATTTTTGATAAATTTTGATAACGATTTAATGCCACTGCATGACGAAATGGAGTGCCTTGCATCATAATCAAACCACCAATATTGTATCTGGAAATCAACTCGGGCAAGGCTTTGCATTTGGTCGAATCTTTGTTTGTCCAAGCTGGCATCATAAACAATTGCCCTATGCGTTGTGTATCGTTCATACTTCGCATTTGCTCGTTAATCCATTGCAAAGTATCGCCCGATGTGTTTACAATAGTAGTGTACGAAACGGCTTCCAGAGCCGATTCAGCCACAGTTTTCTTTTTCTTTTTTGTGGCAATTGATTTTTTCGATTTCTTTTTTTTAGGATTATTCGAGTAGAAATTGGCAAACAAAAAACTGCTGAAACAAACAACGGAAAGCAATAGAATTATTTTCTTTTTCACAACATCAAGATTTAGTTTTTGAAGTGTTGTAAAGATGAAAATTGATTTGGCGCATAAAAAAATGGCTTCGCAATTATTATCAAC
>CAIQHW010000595.1 GCA_903871715.1 uncultured bacterium | reverse complement strand
TTGCCCATGCATACCGCTTGGGTATTGTTTTTTGTCAAATGCTTTATCGGCACCAAAAATTGGTTCACCAAAGTTTCTTGCAATTTTTGAACTGGGTCCTGTATAACGAGCCATTTTTTTGTTTGTTTTTATTTTGATTGTTAATTTTTTAAATTAATCAGGCACAACCAAATTTCACCTGAAAAATTATATTTTTTAGATTAAACTCTTCTTGCTTTTGGTGGACGGCAACCATTGTGCGGCATTGGTGTAACATCTCTGATAATGGTTACTTCAATTCCAGTTTGGCTAATAGCACGAATAGCACTTTCTCTGCCAGCTCCAGGTCCTTTTACCATCACTTCACATTTACGCATACCTGCATCAAAAGCCACTTTAGCACAATCAGATGCTGCCATTTGAGCGGCATAAGGTGTATTTTTCTTTGAGCCTTTAAAGCCCATTTTACCAGCACTCGACCAAGAAACTACTTGCCCAGCTTTGTTGGTTAATGAAACAATGATATTGTTAAAAGAAGCCTGAATGTGAGCCACACCTTCTGCATCGGCTTTTACATTTTTCTTTTTTACAACTTTTTTTCCGGCTCCTGCGCCTGCTGATTGCTTTGCCATTTTTTATTTTTGATTTTTGATTTGTTGACGAATGATTTTAGCATTCATCTTTTTCAATTGTTCTTTTGTTTTTAAATTATCTTATTAGCACATCGGCTAATTAGCTAATTATTTAGCTGGTGTTTTCTTTTTACCTGCCACTGTTTTACGTTTACCTTTTCTTGTACGGCTGTTGGTACGAGTACGTTGACCACGAGTAGGTAAACCTTTACGATGACGGATACCACGGTAAGAACCAATATCCATCAATCGTTTGATGTTTAATTGTACTTCAGAACGCAAAGCACCTTCCACTTTCCATTCGTTGTTGATGATGGTACGAATTTTATTCAATTCTTCATCATCCCAATCTTTTACTTTTTTTTGCGTATCAATGCCTGCTTGATTTAAAATCTTTTTTGCACCGCTTCTGCCAACACCGAATAAGTAGCCTAAGCCAACTTCGCCGATTTTGTTTTTAGGTAAATCTACACCTGATATACGAGCCATGTTTATTTTCTATTTATTTATTGATAATTGTTTGTTGAATTTAATTGAGTAATTGCAAATTTTGCAATTGCACAATTTTATCCTTGACGTTGTTTAAAACGTGGATTTTTTTTGTTGATGATATACAACTTTCCTTTTCTGCGAACGATTTTGCAATCAACACTTCGTTTTTTAATTGATGCTCTTACTCTCATTGTTTTGTTATTTATTTGTACCTAAAAATTATTCTTCCTCTTGTTAAATCATAGGGCGACATTTCAATCTGCACTTTATCGCCTGGTAAAATACGAATGTAGTGCATTCTCATTTTACCAGAAATGGTAGCCAACACACTATGCCCATTTTCCAATCGCACACGAAACATCGCATTGCTATTGGCATCTTCAATCACTCCATCTTGTTTTATAACGTCTTGCTTAGCCATTTATTTTTAATAGTAACTACTATTCAAATTTTTATTTTCCTTTTCTGCATGTTCAATTTTTTCAAACGAACTTAAAATCTCTGCACCATTTTTTCTCACCACCAATGTATGTTCGTAATGTGCTGATGGTTGCCCA
>CAIQHW010000594.1 GCA_903871715.1 uncultured bacterium | reverse complement strand
GCTGTATTTGCAGATGCTCCATTTAGGTTTGTTGCAACAAGAGTTACATTGATAATTTGAATAGCTGCAGTATTGTTGGTAAAAATGATGTTATTATTTTGAGAAGTTGAATTTGCTGATGATGGTGAAACATTTGGATTAGAGTTAAAATTAAAATTCCAACTCCAACCATTAGGACTGTTGGTGCTTGTATCTTTAAAATAAACTGTAGTACCCGAGCAAAACGTATCCACTTTTGTAGAAACGATGGAACTATCTTTAAACCCCGAAACAGGCGTTTGCGCCTGCACTTGCAGCATTGCTGCTATTAAAAATAAGCAACTAAAAAAAAACAACTTTAAAAATTGGCGATTCATATTTTGGTGAAAATATTTTTTAGAAATAAACTAAAGGTGCAAAATTTTCTTTGTTGCCAAAGTTAAAAACATTGAACGGCTCTACCAATTAATTTGTAAACAATGTTGCGGCAATTGTATGCTACATTGACAACAATGATGCTGAGAAAAATAATTTCTAACAAAACTTCCAAAATCATTTTCCATTTAATCACACAATTTTAAAAAGAACGGTGGTTAAAAATTGCAACAAAAATACCATTGCCATTTTTTTTGTAGGCTAAATTTATACAGTAAAAAACGTATGGCGCAGCAAAAACAAAATCGCCATTTTTATTTTTATGAAATTAACCACACGGCTTACACTTATCATTTCTGCGCTGCTGCTGCTGTTTGTGGCTGGCACTATTGTGTTTCAACAATCTATCAACAAAAGCAGTTTTAAATTAGCTGAAAATAAAAAAGCAGAAATTCATCAGCAAATAGAGCGGCTTTTAAATGCTGATGACAACAAAAATTCAACCCATTATTTTTCAAAATCAGAAAATAAAGTGATTGAAATTTTTGCCGAAAGTTATGGAGGAGAAAATAAGATCGTTGCTACAAATATTATCGACACTGTTTTTTGCCAACATCTTTCAAAGTTTATTGACAATGCTTCCATCGAATTAATCAACAATTTTAGCCACGATACATTTAATGTTGCCAACTCTACCATCACGGTTTTTTATCCATTGCAAAATGAAAAAAAACAAACTGTTGCATATTTGCAAATAACTGTCCAACAGCCTGTATTTGCTGCTTTTGCAACATTTTTAAAAAAGTACAACATATTTTTTATTGCCTTTGCATTAGCCATTTTATCCTTACTCATTTTGGCAATAACTTCTTACATCAACATGCCGCTTAATCGAATTTTTAATGCCATGAAATTTGGCAAAGAAGAATATTTAGAAAGCATGGAAAATCGCAGCGATGAATTTGGACAACTATCTCGATTAATTGCTTTGTCGTTTAATCAAAAACGAAGATTGTTGGCTGAAGTAGAAGAACGAAAATCATCCGAAGATGCGCTGCGCAAAGTGATTAAGGAATTGGAATTAACGAGCAACGAAAAAGAAAAAGCCGAACGAGCCGATCAAGCCAAATCAGAATTTATCAGCAACATCAGCCACGAGCTGCGAACGCCCATGAATGCTGTGGTTTCCATCAGCAGCATGTTAGCTTTAGAAAAATTAGATGACAAACAATCAAACTTAGTAAAGGTGTTAAATTTTTCGGCAAGGCAGCTCACATCGCTGGTTTCCGACATTTTAGATTTTTCAAAAATTGAAGCAGGTACTTTAGAAATAGATGAAGAACCATTTAATTTGTTTGCCGTGTGTACCGAAATTGTGCAGATGCACAGTTTCAAAGCCAATGAAAATGAACTGAAATTATTTTTTGATGAAGATGAATCGCTAAAACGGATGATTGTGGGCGACCCACATCGTTTAAATCAAGTGTTGGTCAATCTTTTATCCAATGCTGTGAAGTTTACAGAAAAAGGGCAAGTGAATTTTTCTTACAAAATAATAAGTCAAGAAGATGATATTGCTGCTATAAAATTTACCGTAAAAGATACTGGCATTGGCATTGCCAAAAAAGATTTGGATAGAATTTTTGAACGCTTCAATCAAGCCAATTCAGAGATTCATAAAAAGTACGGCGGCACAGGATTGGGACTTACTTTGAGTAAAAAATTAGTCGAGTTGATGGGTGGAAAATTGGAGGTGGAAAGTGAATTTGGAAAAGGTTCAACTTTCTTTTTTACGTTGAAATTTCCAATGGCTAAAACGGTAGATAGAACCGAAGAAAATAAATTAAAAACTTCATCAGGAACTTTAGAAGGCTTGAAAGTGCTGGTGGCAGAAGATCACGAGATAAACGCATTTGTGTTGAAACAATTTTTCAAACAATGGAAAGTAGATGCCGTGTTTGCCGAAAATGGAAAATTAGCATTAGACGAATTGGTGAAAACAGATTTTGATGTGGTGTTGATGGATTTGCAAATGCCCGTAATGGATGGGTTTGAAGCTGTTCAACGCATTCGAAATCACCCAGACCCAAAATATAAAAAGATAGCCATCATTGCGCTCACAGCCAATGCAGCCAAAGAAACACGAGAACATTTATTGAAAAATGGTTTCGATTTATTTATTTCAAAACCATTCGACCCATCTAATTTGCATCAAATTTTGTACAACGTAAAAAAATATTACGTAGAGGCAAAGCCCGATACATCAACGATGTAAGCCACTCTAAAATTTTTCTTTAAAAAATTTTTAGCAAAGCACTTGCAAAAAATGAATTCGCATTTATCTTTGCAGTCCAAAAAAATAAAAAAAGTTCTTTTCGATTTCAAATGCAGGAGTAGCTCAGTTGGTAGAGCACGACCTTGCCAAGGTCGGG
>CAIQHW010000593.1 GCA_903871715.1 uncultured bacterium | reverse complement strand
TTGATTGCTAAATGGCAAGGCTGGATTGGCGGTAACAAAACCGAACAAGTGGCTACTGAAAAAATTGCGAAGCACACGATTGTAGAAACTGTTTCGGCAAGTGGCAAAATTTATCCTGTGGATGAAGTGAAAATAACACCCGATGTGCCGGGCGAAGTAAAAGAATTGTTTGTAAAAGAAGGCGATGAAGTAAAAGCTGGGCAACTGTTGGCACGAATTAATCCGAAAATTTATCAAAGCAATTTAGAGCGCAATCAAGCCGCCCTCAATGCCTCCAAGGCAAATGCGGCTTCGACCGATGCGTCATTGGAACAAATGAAAGCGCAATTGGATAAAGCCAAAACCGATTTGGAACGCAGCGAAAAATTGAACAAAGACCATGTGATTTCGATGCAAGATTATAGCAACACCAAAGCGGCATATCGCAATGCACAAGCGCAGTTGGATGCGGCATTGCAAAACAAACATGCGGCTGAATTTAACATCAACAGTGCCGAAGCCAACATGAAAGAATCGAACGAAAACTTGAGCAAGACTACCATTTTTGCACCCATGAGCGGCACCGTTACCCAATTAAGTATCGAAAAAGGCGAAAGGGTAGTGGGTACTTCGCAAATGGCTGGCACCGAAATGATGCGCATTGCCAATTTAGATGCCATGGAAGTGAGAGTGGATGTGAGCGAAAGCGATGTGGTAAAAATTCATGTGGGCGATAGCACCCACATAAAAGTGGATGCTTATCCCGATAAAATATTTTTAGGAATGGTTACTTCGGTGGCTAATGCCTCTAAAAGTTCGGGCAATGCCACAGCCGACCAAGCCACCACTTTTACTGTGAAAATTCGCATTGAAGTATCATCGTACAAAGATTTTGCGGAAGCAAAAAAAATGAAAACACCTTTTTGGCCCGGCATGAATGCTGGGGTAGAAATTTTTACCAATGCTTCATCAAACGTAGTAGCTGTGCCTATTCAAGCGGTTACGCTGCGTGATGATTCCACTAAAAATAAAGACGAAAAAATTACACAAACCGAAGTGGTGTTTGTGGTAAAAGATAAAAAAGCGCACAAAATAAAAGTGCAAACAGGCTTGCAAGATTCGCGATTTATCGAAATCAAAAGCGGCATTGCCGAAGGCGATGAAGTGGTAGTATCGCCTGCATCAGCCATCAGCCGCCGATTGAGCGACAAACTGCCTGTGGAAGTGGTGGATAAAAAACGGCTGCAAAGTGTGGATAGCAAAGAATAAGTGTGATTAGAATAGGACACTGCTGGCGCAAGTTTGCAGCGTTGATTGGTGCGATTGGAAACTTGTGCCAAATTTTGTTCAGGCACAAGTCGGCAAACGCTCTTGGTTCTTCTTCAGACTTGCGCCAGCATGAGTTCCCGGATTCATTCCTTAACATTAAGAATTGAATCCTTAACGTTCGCTGTTCATTTCTTAACCTCAAGAAATGAATCCTTAACGTTCGCCGTTCAATATTTATCGTTAAGAAATGAATCTTTAACCTTCGCCGTTGCTTGGTGAACGATAAAAAACCAATTTTTATCGTTAGGAAATGAATCCTTATACTCCGCCGTTCATTTCTTATGGTTAGGAATTCAATTCTTAAGGTTAGGAAATGAATCCTTGATGTTAAGAAATGAATCCTTAAGGTTAGGAATTGAATATTTATCGGGCTTTACTACGTGGATGATATTAGCGGCTGGCTAAAGTTCGTTGCACTTAGCTTTATGTAGCGCAGTGCTGTTTTTCGATTGCCTTCATTTTATGTAAAGAAGTTCAACGAACTAAAATTGCCACCATGCAACATTTTCTTTTTGATAATTGTCTTTAATGTATAGTTTTGTATTACCAAAATATAAAACCATGAAAAAACTATTACTGCTGCTTGTTTTTATTTCCGTTTCATTTTTTGCTAAGGCGCAAACCAACAATGGTTGGAGTGAAGTTGGTTTGGGTTCATATGTATTCCGAACCAACGACCCTGCATGGACAAGAATGTGCATTGATAAACACAACAATATTTTTTGCGCCCTCACCAATGTAGCTAATCAAAGCACCATTATGAAATGGAATGGCATTACTTGGACAAGTGTGCAAGCAAATTTAGTAGGCAATATAATCGCATTAACTACCGATAAAAACAACAATGTTTATGCCGCTGGGCATTTGCAAAATGCACAAGGCAATAATTATGTAGCCAAATGGAATGGTACTACTTGGATTCAATTAGGCAACATCAACCTCAATGGGGATGTGATGGCAATGTGTACTGATACTTTCAACAATGTTTACATCACAGGTTGGTTTACCGATTCTGTCAATTCATCACAAGGTTTAGAATATATCGCCAAATGGGATGGCACTTCTTGGAGCGAATTAGGTGCTGCAACAAATCCAATTACAAATCCTTTTGGAATTGCTTTATCACTTTGTGCCGATAGAAGTGGCAATGTATATGCAGCAGGCGAATTTGCGGATTTAAGTGGTTACAACTATGTAGCTAAATTTAATGGCACAACTTGGAGTGAATTAGGTGTGGGAGTAGATACACTAAAAGCAAATGAATTAATAGAGGTAGTAAAATGCGATAGCTTGGACAATGTGTATTGTGCAGGTTCTTTTTCTGATTCTAGTAATTCAATGAATGGGCATCAATATGTAGCCAAATGGAATGGCTCACATTGGAGCGAATTAGGCGTTGGCGCAAATGCTTTGAATGCCAACAGTACCATTTATACCATTGATATTAATAACACCACAGGCAATGTTTATTGCGCAGGATATTTTACCACTTTACCTAATAATTTTGGTGGACATTTTATTGCTCAATGGAATGGCATAAATTGGACAAATGTAGGTGCAAACAGTGCTTATCCATTGCAAGACCAAGCAAATGGTTTTCATATAGAAAACATCATACACAGAT
>CAIQHW010000592.1 GCA_903871715.1 uncultured bacterium | reverse complement strand
TTTTATCAAAATCATTCACAAAAAATAAAATTAACAAACTTGGTGCGCACTCTTTTTTTATTACTCTTTAGTAGCCAAATTTTATTTGCAAATCCTATTAAAGTAATCACCTACAACCTGCGCTACGACAATACTGGTGATGGCATTAACCAGTGGGGCAAGCGCACAAAAAAAGTAGATAGTTTGTTGCGCAAATATGCTCCTGATATTTTAAGTGTGCAAGAAGGATTAAGCAATCAAGTAGATGATTTGCAAACGATGTTGCCCGATTTTTTTCATGTGGGCGTGGGGAGAGATGATGGCAAAACAAAAGGCGAATACTCAGCAATATTTTTTAGAAAAAATTTGTTTGAATTAATTTCAAGTAAAACCTTTTGGCTATCACCTACGCCATCAATAGCTGGCAGCAAAGGCTGGGATGCAGCATTGACAAGGATTTGCACTTACGCAAAAATAAAATCAAAAAAAAACGGGAAAATATTTCTTGTGTTTAATACCCATTTCGACCATCAAGGCGATTCGGCAAGAAAGCAAAGTGCCAAATTAATCATCCAAAAAATAAAAGAATTAGCAGGAAATTTGCCAGTGATTTTAACAGGTGATTTAAATAGTGAACCCAACAGCAGTGCGTATCAAACGATTATTTCCAACACGACTCATCCGTTATTCGACAGTTACACCAAGCAACTGAAAGACTGCACCTATACAGGTTTTAGTATTAAAAATGATGCTTGCAAAAGAATTGATTTTATCTTTTTTGATAAAAATTTTACCCAAAAAAGCTATCACATTATTGATGATAATGATGGCCAATTTTATCCATCTGACCATGAAGCTGTTGAAGCAGAATTTGAATGAAAGCAAAATTAAAGATTCATTTTTCTTGCGGAAAAACTTGATGCAGCAGTAACGAAAAGCACAATACTGATGCTGCTCAACGGCATTAAAATAGCCGCCACCATTGGCAACAAATGCGAACTAACAGCAAATGATTCACCCACAATATTGTAGAGAATGGATAACACAAAACTTGCAGCCACAATTTTCTTTTCGCTTTTTGCATAGCGCATAAATGCCGCTATTTTTTCCATTTTATTGCCATCCAAAATAGCGTCGCAAGCTGGTGTGAATAAAGCTGTGTTATCAGTAACAGCAATTCCTGCATCGCTTTGCATCAATGCACCAGCATCATTTAAACCATCGCCCAACATCAACACCTTTCTGTTTTTATCTTGTTGCAAATGCTCGATATAACGTAATTTATCTTGCGGATTTTGATTAAATTTCAAAACAGCTTTTTCGCCAAATAATTTTTGCAGATTGTTTTTTTCTGAATCATTATCACCCGATAAAACATGCAATTCGTAATTCATTTTTTGCAAATCATTAATCGCTTTGTCAATATTTTTTCTGTACTGATTTCCAAATTCAAAATGCCCCACATAAACATGATTTACTTCGATATGCACAGTGGTAGCGGTTTGTGGCGCATCAGCATTGAAAATAAAATTAGCTGAACCAATTTTCACCATTTGATTATTAATCGTTGCAATGATTCCTTTTCCTTTTATTTCTTCAAATTTTTCAACAAACAATTTTTCATCTGCTTTTAAAAAATCGCAAATCATTTTACTCAAAGGATGTGATGAATGCGAACAAACTGATTTTATAATTGCTGCATTTTCTTTGGATAATTCTTTACCAATAAATTTTACATCGTTAAAGTGTTGAGCAGTAAGCGTTCCAGTTTTATCGAACACAATCGTATTCACCTTTGCTAAAGACTCAATCACTGAATTGTTTTTCAAGTACATTTTATTTTTACCAAAATGACGCAACATATTTCCAAATGTAAATGTGGCTGAAAGCAGCAATGAGCAAGGACATGCGACAATCAACACCGAAGTAACTACATGCAAAATCATAGCAGGATTTACGAACCACCAAAAAATTGCGCCACCAATTGCAATACTAAAAAGCACGATAGTAAAATATCTGCTCCATGGATGGATGAAAGATTCTTTGGTGTTTTTTGCATTTCTGAAAACAGAATTGTTCCACAATTGTGTGATGTAACTTTGCGAAACATCGTTCACCACTTCTAATTCAATTGTTGTTCCAGCTTGCTTTCCACCAGCATAAATCAATTCTCCATTCAATTTTGAAACAGGCAAATTTTCGCCGCTAATGAAGCTGTAATCAATGTTGGCATTTCCTTTTTTCAAAACCGAATCGGCAGGAATTAATTCGCCATTTCGAATTGAAATAGTGTCACCTTTTTGCAATTGTGTAACCGTAATTTGTTTTTCGATGCCATTCAGAATTTTGGTTACACCTAATGGAAAATAAGATTTATAATCTCTGTCAAACGAAAATGAATCGTAAGTTTTGTTTTGAAACCAACGACCAACCAACATAAAAAACACAATACCTGTGGCTGAATCTAAAAAGCCAGCACCGCTTCCAGTAAGGATTTCATAATAACTTCTTGAAAATGCAATCAATGAGGCTAAGGCAATTGGCGCATCAATATTGATGATGCCTTGTCGGAAACCTTTGAAAGCAGAAATGAAGAATTCGCTTGCCGACCAAAATAAAACTGGTAGTGACAACGCAAATATCAAGTAAGAAAATGTTTGTTTTAATCCTTGTTGTTCAATGTGTCCACCCGAAAAATATTCAGGGAAACTCAACATCATAATATTGGCAAATGCAAAACCTGCAACACCAATTTTATAAATCGCAGTTTTGTTGACAGCTGCTTTTTTCTTTTCAGTAGTAGTGCTTTGTAAATTAATCAACGGCTCGTAACCTATGAAGGATAATAGTTCTACCACTTTTCGCAAACTGATGATTTGCGGATTGAACGAAATGAAAATTTCTTTTCGTTGAAAATTGGTTTGCGATTTTATTACGCCAGCATTAATACGATGCAAATTTTCTAACAAATAAACACACGAAGCACAATGCATTTGCGGCAGATAAAATGTTACCGTCAT
>CAIQHW010000591.1 GCA_903871715.1 uncultured bacterium | reverse complement strand
TACCACCATTGCACTAAAGCATCTTGAACACCAGCGTATAAGGAATAACTTTTCAAAAATGAAATTGGTAATTCCATTGAGTTAACAATGTGCAATACCGCAACCGTAACAAATGTGGCGATGTAAAACCAAATTGCAACATACAAATGCTTTTCTCTTCTTTTAATAATTGTACCAATCATGTTGATACCAAACACTACCCAAATCAAAGCAATAGCAATATCAATTGGCCATTCTAATTCGGCATATTCTTTACCGCTAGTAATGCCTAATGGCAGTGTAATGGCGGCTGCAACAATAATCAGTTGCCATCCCCAAAAATGTATTTGACTTAATGTGTCGCTAAACATTCTTGTTTTCAACAAACGTTGCAACGAATAATAAACACCCATAAACAAACCATTACCCACAAATGCGAAAATCACTGCATTGGTGTGCAATGGACGCAAACGCCCAAACGAACCATATTGTGTAATGTTGAGTTGTGGAAACACCAACTGCAGCGCTATATAAAGCCCTGCTAACATTCCAACCACTCCAAAAATAACGGAGGCGTAGGCGAAGTTTCGCACTATCTTGTTGTCGTAATAGAATTTTTCTACTTGCATATTGTTTAGAATTGAATTTTTATTTTGAATTAGATTTTGGATTTTAAATAACCCCTAACTTTTTATTTTTCTATTTCGTTGTCGAATAACATTCTTACTGAAGGCGTATAATCATCATCGTATTGTCCATTTTTCACACTCCATAAAAAAGCAACTAAAAAGCCTCCTGCTACCAAAATACTTGCACCGATTAAGAGGAAAATTGCGCTCATTGAGTTTGCTTTTTTTACGCCACAAAACTATTAGCAGCATAAGCTGATGGCTATGATTAGCATCAAAACAAAAGATGATTTTTATCAGTTAATAAAAGCAATAGTCTTGAAGTAGTGAATGATAAAGTAAAAGACGGAATTGGATGAGACGAAATATTTTTAGTTTGCCCCGATTATTTTATGGCAGAAAATGGTTAAACATTTGTTTTTGAGAGTACATATATTGAAGCACATAAATTCATTGGTTTTATAGAAATAAAATGGTTCGATTGACTGACTATGACAGTAAGCCAAACAATTACTGTTTTACAAATTTATCATTGCTTACATTTCCATTTACATCTGTTGCCTTTATGAAATAAATGCCTGCTGGCAAAGTCGATACATCTATTACAAAATCCTCTCCCCCCCTTGATATAGGGGAATTGTGGCATTGCTGTTATAGTGATCTTGTCGAGCCATCAACTGCCCGATTACATCATAAACCTCTATTGTTTTAATTGCTAAATGTTCTTTATTAATTGTTATTTCACTGCTCGTTAGATTCGGATACAACCTCACCCCAGCCCTCTCCAAAGGATATAGAGAAAAACAAGGCAATAAATAGGAATAGCTTTTTCATGTTGATTGTATTTTAATAAAACAAAGGTAAAGGATAAATCCTTTATCAGTTGCGAAGGATATTATGCCGAATTAAGAGCAATAAGAAGCCAAATCAAACCCCATTGAAGTAATTTATAAGGCAATCGGAGCATCATAAAAAGCAATCGAAAGACGATAAAAACGAATTGAGTGATGCTAAAAGCCAACTGAAGCACCATATAAGACAACCGAAGCATCATATAAATGAATTGAACGATGATACAAGGCTACTGAATCATCATAAAATTGAACTGAGTGATGCTCCAAAGCTACTGAAGCACAATACAAATCCACTGTGCAATTATACAAGACAACTGAAACACCATAAAAACCAACTGAACAATGTTACAAGGCAACTGAAACAAACTTACAAACCAACTGAAAAAAAATTATAACGCTACTAAAAAACAATTACCAACCATATTTTTTAAACCAATAAACAACACAATCATGAATTGGTATCAAAAAGCAAAACAAGCTGCCTTTGTTTACCATTGACACTTAGCTGTTTATTGTTTTTTGAATCAAGTAGTGCCATGACGGAGGCACCACACACGAGAGCGTAGCTTCATTTCTAACTCGGTTAATTTTAATAGCTTATGCCATTAAAAAGATTGGAGGCTGATTCGAGAAAGTTTACGGATGGCTCATGAACCTATATCAATGGCTGGTGAACTTTCACCAACTATACGATAACTTTCATAGATGATAGAATAAGTTTAACAAACAGTTCGTTAACCTTTACCAGCTTTAGATGATAAGCATCAAAGGACAG
>CAIQHW010000590.1 GCA_903871715.1 uncultured bacterium | reverse complement strand
GCCCTTGTTGTTTTATTCTTTACAACCCACCACCAAACCCAAGCCCAAACTTATTTCCACGGCGGCATTTACGCCAACACCACTTGGACATTAGCCAACAGCCCTTACATTATTACTGACACTGTAGTTGTTTTCCCTGGCGATACTTTAACTATTGACCCAGGTGTGGTGGTGAAATTTGACAGCACTGTCTTTATGGAAATACGCCAAGCAAGTTTAATTGCAAATGGAACTGCGGCACACCCGATTACATTTAAAGCGAATAGTACAAATGCAGGGAGAACTTTTTGGAATGGAATAATTTGTAATCTACCTGATACTTTAGTCTTTAATTATCTAAATTTCAGCAATGCAACAAATGGGATAACGATTAATAACACAAAATCAATGTTGTTTTTCAATCATTCTAACTTTTCCAACTCAACATTAGGTGTTATGCTTTCAAGTAATAATTTCAGTCAATCAACTTTTCAAAACTGCACTTGGCAAAATCTTTACAATGGGTTTATGTTTTATAATAGCTCTTATAATTACCCATACTCTGAAATAATCAAGATTGATAGCAGTCAATTTTCAAATTGCAATAATGGTATATTATGCCAAATATTTAATTCTGACAATAGTTTAATGATAGTGAGTAATTCTACTTTCAACAATAATATTAATGGCACTTATTATTCTGGCAACGATGTTGCTGGTTATTATTCTTATAAAAAATGTTCTTTCAACAACAATACTACCAATGCAATTGGATTTATTATTGCAGGAAAAATTGATAGCTGCTGGTTTAATAATAATTCAACGGCTGTAAACATGCAACATAATTCGGGTGGGGGTGTATCTTACATTCAGTCGTTTACAACTATTAATTCTGCTTTTAAAAATAATGGAATTGGTATTAATACTTCATATGCTCCTTCTCAAATTTTAGATACAATAAGTGTTAGCAAATCTGCATTCTACAATAATCAAACTGGCGTATTATTGACGAATGTCGCTAATCATAATTTCCTACTAAACAACATCATCGATTCTAACAATATTGGAATCAGTACACCATCTTCAATAATATCTTCAAACGAAATAAAATTCAACGGAACAGGAATACTTACCTCCAATTCAAAAATCACTAACAACAATATTGCATTCAACTCCGTTGGTATTAATGGGAGTAATTCTGTTAAGAAAAACACTATAACAGGAAATGGAATTGGCATAAAAAGTAGTTCCCTATTAGATTCCATCTACTGCAACAAAATCTTTAACGACACCCTTTATGATGTGCAATATGGTGCAGCATCAAACGCTCACATCGGCTCCAACGATTGGGGAACAAGAAACGATTCGCTTATCCATTCTAAAATTTACGATGGTTATACCAATATAAGTTTGGGCTTGGTTAATTTCTTGCCGATTGATACTTCACAATGTTATTTATCTAGTTGCAACTTAGTGCTTACACCCACTGTAACCAATGCCACTTGCGATACTTGCCACAACGGGAAAATAAGTGTGCAAACCAGTGGTGGCGGCGCACCCTATCATTATACTTGGTACACTACGCCATTACAAACTACTGCTACTATTTCCAATTTAAAAACAGGCAATTATCATTTTTGTGTAACCGATGTTCGTGGTTGCACAGCTTGCGATACTGTGTTTGTTGATTCTTTTAATTGCGCCAAATTCAAAACCACTGCACAAATTCAAGGTGCTTCTTGCGCCACTTGCAATGATGGAAAAGCAAAGATTTCTCATAGTATCAGCAATGCACCTTATTTGTTTGCTTGGAATACTTTACCTGTTCAAAATACTGATTCAGCAACGGCTTTGAGTTATGGAATACATATCGGTTGCGTAACCGACCACAACAATTGCCAGAGTTGTGATACGGTTTTTATTGATTCCACCCGTTGTAAAAACTTTGCTGTGCAATTGACTTCAATTGCTGTAAGTTGTAAAACTTGTACTGACGGAAAAGCTTTTTCACAGGTCATTGCAGGCACTGCGCCTTATACCTTTAGTTGGAATACAACACCAGTTACAATAGTGGATAGCATTATCAATCAGCATTTCGGGATGTACACTTTGCATGTAACCGATGCGAATAGTTGTGCTGCTAATGATTCTATTTATATTGATTCAGTAAATTGTGTAGGCTTTATAATTCAAACTTTTGCTGATTCAGTAAGTTGTAATACTTGCAACAATGGAAAGGCTTGGGTGCATGCACAAGGCGGTGTAATGCCTTACAGTTATCATTGGAACACTTTCCCCATCAATCTTTCCGACACTATTAAAAATCAGCATCAGGGTGTTTATCAAATTTGTGTAAAAGATAATCAGGGTTGTCAGTTATGCCAGAATGTGTTGATTGATTCATTCAACTGCGGCAATATGCATGTGAATGCTTATGGCAAAAACACCACTTGTGGCACTTGCACCAATGGCGCAGCTTGGGCTTTAGCTACTGGTGGCGCAATACCTTACACTTATTTATGGAACACTTCACAAACTACCGATTCAATTAAAAATATTGCTATTGGCAATTACACCGTGTGTGCCACTGATGCACATGGTTGCAGCAGTTGCAATGCTATCCATATTGATTCTACTATTTGTTTTGGATTTCAAGTGGCAGCGCATCAAATCAATCCTACTTGCAACACTTGTAATGATGGAGTGGCTTGGGTTTCAGCCAGCGGTGGTGCTGCGCCCTATCATTATACCTGGTACAGCAATCCGATGCAAAGTACAGCATCTATCAATAATCTTGCTCCGAATACCTATCGTGTATGTGTAAGCGATGCCAACACCTGTGCAGTGTGCGATACGTTGGATTTAACCAAAACCTGCTCGGCACAATTTCAATTATATGCCGATACCAATTTGCTGCATCATTACATAGCTGTGAATATGGCTTCTGGCGTTGCACCATTAACTTATAGTTGGAGTTGGGACGATGGCACAGCCAATGATACTGCTCGTTTTCCTAATCATTTGTATGCGCAAGCTGGGTTTTATACTATCTGTTTAAACATTACTGACGCAGTGAATTGCACTAATAACTTTTGCGATTCATTTTATTTAATGCGGATGAAAAATTCGATGGTAAGTATTAGTGTAGTGCCTGCAAAACATGCAGCCACAGGCGTTGAGCAATTATCCAATAGCAATGAACAATTCCAAGTTTACCCCAACCCCACAAACAGCGAATTAAGAATTAGGAATGAAGAATTAAGAATTGAAAAAGTTGAGATTGAAAATGTTTTAGGGCAGGTGGTTTTGCATCCACTCATTTCCTCATCCTCTAATTTACTAATTGATGTTACTAACTTGTCTTCGGGTATCTATTTCCTCAAAGCCACTGATGCTAATGGCAAAGTGAGCAATGCGAAGTTTGTGAAGGAATAAACCAATTGGCTTGCAATATTAGTACGTTTTTCACTTTTATTGATGTGGAAACCCATTTTTATCATCATTCCAAACATTAACATCATTAAAAAAATGATTCAGATGATGATGTTGGAAGCAAAGATGATAATCGGAAACATTTTGTTCATTAACATAAAAGCTTTGTTGATAATTCTTATTCCTTTGCTTATTAGCCGAAACATTTTTCTTATGG
>CAIQHW010000589.1 GCA_903871715.1 uncultured bacterium | reverse complement strand
GATTCTATTATCACCTTGCATTTAACCGTGAAACCTATTAGCAACTACTCTTTCAATCATAGTATTTGCGCTGGTAATAGTTATACCTTCAATAATCATAGTTTAACTACACAAGGTGTTTACTATGATACCCTCACTAATTATGTGGGTTGCGATTCTATCATCGCCTTGCATTTAACGGTATTGCCTACTTCCACTTCTACTACCAATGCTACAACTTGCAGTGGCATACCTTATGTATTTAATGGCAATAGTTATTCAACAGCAGGCAATTATGTGGTGCATTTAACCAACTATTTAGGTTGCGATAGTGCAGCCACTTTGCACTTAACATTAAACAGCGGAAGCATTACTCCAACAGCTACTGTTACAGCCACTACCACTACTACTATTTGTAATGGTGCTGGTGTATCATTTCATTTTGCCTCTACCAATGCAGGCACAACGCCAGTGTACACCATTTATATCAATGGTAATGTAGTGGGTCCAACATTAAATGATACCATTACTATTTCCAATTTTTCAAATAATGACTCGGTTTATGTAACTGTAACCAACAATGCGCCGTGCGTTTATCCGAATACAGTAAAATCGAATGCAGTGGTTATTCATGTATTACCTGCACCAGTAGCTTTGTTTACCTTGGTTCCAGACCCTAATAATGTACCTCATCATTGGTTTGCATTAAACCAATGCACAGGCACACCTCCATTAAGTTATACATGGAATTGGGGCGATGGTTCGGCTAACTCAACAGGGGCAAATCCATCACATCAATATGCTTCAGCCAACTACTATGATATTTGTGTAACGGTGCAAGATGGCAATGGTTGCAGCAATTCATTTTGCTTGTATCATATCCTTACCCGAACTAATGGCAGCAATTCTATTGTAACCGTAAATGTGGTAGATACTATTGTCATCACTCCTACAACAGGAATAGGAAATGTAAAGCAGGATGATAATTTTAAAATCGTTCCCAACCCATGTGCTACTTGCGAAGTGATAATGGTAGAGGCGGATAATTATCCGTCTTTACAAATCACCGATTTATTAGGCAAAACCATTGCAGTGCAATTGGAGAAAACCAGCAAAGGTTATTTAATCAATATGCCCAATGTGAGCGCAGGTGTTTATTTCATTCGCAACACTAAAACAGGGCAGGTGGTTAAGTTTGTGAAGGAGTAAACAAGTATTTTTATCAACACAAACAAAACAGGGGCTGTGATTTCTTTTACTACTCCTATTTTAATAAATGTATGTAATACTATGCTTTAATTAATTCGCAACATGTTGCGTTTTTCATATTTTGCTTTGCGGCAATAATATCTTGATGGTCCACAAGAAGATAAAACAACTGTTGCTAAAAACAAAACTGTAATTGAAACTAAAAACGTTTTTTTCATTTCTTTTTATTGAAAATTTGAATTAAAATTTGTAATTGAATTTTATTGACGAAAGCCTGCTGCCTGATTGCTGCTTATCTTTCAAGGCAATGTTAAATTCGTTTACCCTCATTACACCAAACAAATCTTCCATCGAAATAGTGTTCATTACTTTCCCAGTTTCATCTACTTGTTGTGCCTGTGCGCCAGGTGTAAAAAAGGTTTGCAAGCATCTTTCCGAAAATGCAAAACGAGTATCGTAATCAATTTCAGGATTGCTAATGGCTTTAAAATAACCATCTAAAGTAGTAGGATAAGGTTTGCTGGCTTTAATGAAAGTGGCTTCGGATGTGGAATACGACACATAACTATTAGAATGCGCAGCAGCCGAAGGACTGGAATTTAATTTCGCTGGATTTGTTTTGTAAGAATAATTTGGATTGGCTGTGGATGAAATTTGCCCAGCAGGAATGGTGTACGAATTGCTCGAATTATACACCGCATAATCATGTACTGCTTTGGCTGAATAATTTTGATTAGCCGAAACATTTGGTGTTGTTTTTTCTTTTTTGCTTGAATAAGATGTGCTTGAATTACTTGTTGCATCAGTGTTTGCAGACTTTATAGTACCAACTACATGATTATTGGAAGTTGAAGATGATGTGGGCGACGAAGATTTTGCAACACTATTATTTGTTGCTGTTGGTGCAGCCACCGATTTTTTTTCTACCACTTTTTTGGGTGCAGCAGTTTTCTTTTCTTCTGGTGTGGCAGCTTCGTTTACAATGGTAGAAGCCGCAGCAGTACTGGCAGAAGTGGATGCCGCTGCTTCTGCAATTTCAGCAGCAGTGGTATCAATGTTTGGTGTAGTGGTATCTATCGCAGCCAATGCAGTATCGCCCAAAGGCACACTGGTATTCACATTCGTGGAATCTATTGCTACAATTTTTTTATGCAAATTGGGTACAATGGCTGATAAGGCTGGCACTTTTAATGAAGTGAAATTGATTAAAAACACCAACAACACATACATAGCAATCAATACACCGCCAAATAAAATGGCAATTTTTGAACCAGATGATTTTTTCTTTTGCTCTACATTTAATGCATCAGCAATGGGCGTTGCTTCTGTATTTGCCAGCGTTGCATCTGTTTGTGGTGGCTGATTTTGAGAATTGCTGTTGGTTGTGTTATCCATTTTTTTCGGTTAATTTAATTTTACAAAAAAAACTAAAATTGCTTTTATTTCAAAAACAACTTTTGAACTTGCTATCAATTTATCGTCTAATTATTTTTCTCTTTGGAATTAAAAAATTCATTTCGCGACATCTCTTTGAAACAAGTGAAAAAATTTTAACGCCTTGACCTCGCATAAATATATAACTTAGTGGAACATTACATACATTTGCCAAGATCG
>CAIQHW010000588.1 GCA_903871715.1 uncultured bacterium | reverse complement strand
AAATCAGCTAAAAATTCTTCAATAGTTTCGCCAGTTTCTAAATAGTCGAACAAGTTTTTTATGGGAACACGAGTGCCGCCAAACACTGGCGTACCGCCCAATATATCTTTGTCAACGTTGATTACTTTATTTTCCATTTCAGTAAATTTTATTTTACAAAAGTAAACCAATTTTATGAATTGTATTTCGCTGCATAAAAAAGGCGATGAAAATTCATCGCCTTTTATGTTTTGCTTAATTTTTTGAACCAAGCAATGCTGAAGTTATATTTCCCACAAGTTTATTGTCTCTAAACTTTTGATAGCTTTAAAATCAGCAGTGTTTCGAGTAAGTAAAACTAAATCAGCTGATAAGGCTGTGGCAGCTATGATAGCATCTGGTAGTTTTATTTTGTGGGCTTTACGAATGGCAATACATGATTTCACTATTTGCTCATCTAATGTATTCAATACTTGAGCTGCATCAATAAATTCGTTGATGAGTTTTATTTCTTTAGCAGTGCTGTTGGTGCTGCTGTGTAGCTCAATTTGAGTAACTACTGATAGAATTGGCACATCAATATTCAGCAAAAACTTTTTTGCTTTGTTGGGCAATTTGCCACCCAAGAAATCAATCACCACATTGGTATCTATCAAATATCTCTTTCCCATTCGTTGCGCATTTGGTTTACTTGCTGATGCAAATCGTTGGTAGTTTTATCTGATAATACGCCCCAAAATTTAGCCATTTTTTTGGCTTTGGTTTTGGGTTGTAGCATTTTGATTAAATGCATTTCTTCTAAATCTTGCAACAGCTTAAAAGAATGTTTGTTAGTAAGTTCAATAGTTACGGTATTCATTACTACTATTCTATTTTTTTACAAAAGTAAACCAATTTTATGAATTGTATTTCGCTGCATAAAAAAAGGCGATGAATTTCATCGCCTTTTTTGTTTTGTTTTATTTTTTGAACCAAGCCGTTACGAAGACTCTCCGCAATGGCTCGGCTGCATCTTCGCAACAACAGCTTAACTTCTACTGTGGTTTTATAAATTTTATTTTATCAATTTAAGCAAATTTAAAACCTCTTCATCAGTTAAGTTTTCAATTTCTGATTTGTCGTAAATGGAAAGCAGGTTGGAAAAAACGGCGAAGTTGACCACCAATTTTCGTTTTAAACTGACCACCGATTTTCGCTCCAAACTGACCAGTGGTTTTCGGAGCAAATTGACCACCTGATTTTGATGTGTAAAAAAGGTTGTTTTAGTCGCCAAAAAAGTTGACGTTTCGGGTTCACCGAAAAGCATCAACGATATGGCAAATAAAACAATCATTATGACAAAGCTAAGACAAATTCTAAAATTCTATTTACAAGGAAAAAGTAAATTACAAATCAGCCAACATACAGGCACTTCACGGAACACCGTGAAGCGATACATTCGTAAACTAGAGGAGCTACAACTTAATCTGGAAGCCGTATTGAGCATGACTGACCATGAGTTGGAACAACAATTTGCACAAACCGAAGCGGCACAAAAAGATAAGCGTTTTGATGCGTTACAACAATTATTGCCTGATGTAGAACGGCAGTTAAAACGCAAAGGCAACACTATTTTATCGGTGTGGCAAAAGTATAAAGCAGCGCAGCCACAAGGCTATGAAATCACCCAGTTTTATTTGTATTACCGAGCCTACTGCAAACGAGCCAACACCACGATGCACATCCATCACAAGGCAGGCGACAAAATGTATATTGACTATGCAGGCGATAAATTAGAGGTGATTGACCAAGCCACAGGCGAAGTCACAAAAGTAGAAGTATTTGCAGCGATATTAGGATGTAGTCAGTTGCTGTATGTAGAAGCTGTGAGCAGCCAACGTAAAGAAGATTTAATCAAAGCTACTGAAAATGCGATGCACTATTTTGGTGGTGTGCCGCAAGCCATTGTACCCGATAATTTACGAGCAGCCGTCACCAAAAGCAGTCGTTACGAACCCATCATCAATGAAACATTTGCTGACTTTGCAGAACACTACAACACTGTGGTATTGCCTACTCGAGCCTATCGCCCCAAGGATAAAGCCTTAGTAGAAGGTGCTGTAAAAATCATTTACAGAAGAATTTATTCGCCCTTGCAGGATAAACAATTTTATAGTTTAGAAGAATTAAACCAAGCTATCAAAATTGCTTTAGAAGCCCACAATGCAGCACCATTCAAAGGTCGCAACTTTAGCCGCAGGCAACGTTTTGAAGAAATCGAACAACAAGAACTCAAGCCATTGCCACATTTTTTGTACGAACTCAAACAACAAGCCATGGCAACGGTGATGAAAAACGGGCATGTTTGTTTGGGCATTGACAAGCATTATTACAGTGTTCCCTATCAATTTATTGGCAAGAAAGTAAAGTTGCTTTACACGGCAACTACCATTGAAATCTTCTATCATTATGAATGTATTGCCAAACATCAACGCAGCGCAAAGCGTTATCATTACAGCACTACAGCAGGGCATTTGGCATCAGCACATCAATTTTTAACCGATTGGACACCAACCAAATTTATTACTCAAGCCGAGCATATTCATGCGGATGTAGCCTTGTATATCGAAGGAATTTTTGAGCATAAATCCTATCCTGAACAAGCGTATAAAAGTTGTTCGGGCATTTTACAATTACATCGCAGAGTGGGTGCTGAACGCTTGATTAATGCTTGCAGAAGAGCGCAGAGCTTTGGCGTTTTTAACTATCCTATTATTCTTCAGATTTTAGAAAAAAACTTAGATGCATTGACCGAAGAAGAACAAAAGCTGCAACAAGAATCGCTTGAAATGCCCAGCCACAGCAACATACGAGGCAGTGCTTATTATCATTAGTAAAAATAAAAAAGCAAAACAAGTTCAATAATCCATTTAATAATCAAACAAAAAACAAACAAACATGAATCAAGAAACATTAGACAAACTACGTCAGATGAGGCTTTTAGGCATGCACCGAGCATTTAAAACCAGTGTGGAAAGCAACACCACAGAAACGCTCACCGCCGATGAAATGGCAATGTTGCTCACCAACAGCGAATGGGATGACCGTCATAATCGCTCTATTGAACGAACGATGAAAAACGCCAAGTTCCGCTACAAAGCTAGCATTGAGCAGTTGGATTACAGTGCTGATAGAGGCATAAACAAAAATACTGTTCATCGCTTGGCAGATGGTGAATTTATTAAGCGATGCGAAAATGTTTTAATCACAGGTTCAACAGGAACAGGTAAAAGTTTTTTAGCTTCTGCTATTGGTCAACAGGCTTGCCAACTGGGTTTTAAAGTATTGTACACCAGCACTACCAAACTTTTTTCTCAACTAAAAATGGCAAAAGCTGATGGCTCTGCTGTTCGTGAATTAGCAAAAATCGAACGACAGGATTTATTAATCTTAGATGATTTTGGATTACAGCCGTTTGATAGTGCCAGTCGTTTAGCGTTGATGGAAGTGATGGAAGACAGACATGGTAAGCGTTCTACGATTATTACTTCACAGTTACCTGTGAAGCAATGGTATGATGTGATTGGTGAAAAAACTATTGCGGATGCTATTTTAGACCGTTTAGTTCATGATGCTGGGCGCATTGAATTATATGGGGAATCATTGCGAAAAAAATGGTCGAAAAATCAACCCAATTTATCAACTAAAAATATCTAATTTTACAACCACTAAATGCAACCTTTTTTTACATCAATTTTAACAACAACTTTTGGTGGTCAGTTTGCACCGAAAAAAGGTGGTCAGTTTGACCGAATTTTCCAGCTGGAGTCGTAAAAGTTATTTCCAACCACAAATTTTTGAACTTTGGAGGGTTCAAAATTTGGGTCAGAATAACTTTTACTCCGGGCACAGCTTCGATAATAATTATGTTTTCTGCGTTGCATAGTTT
>CAIQHW010000587.1 GCA_903871715.1 uncultured bacterium | reverse complement strand
CTATTTTGCCATATTATGCCTTAATCAACATGTTTTCACTTACAGTAAACAACAAAAAATTTGCAGTAGTGTGGACAGTAATTGCGTTGTTGAGCATGGGTTATTTTTGGTTGATGCAATCGGTTTTCCATCACATTTTTCCTAACGATTATTTGGGCGGTTGGTATTACACTTGGTTCTTCGCCTGCATCTTGGGCATTTTTTTATTGGGGATAAAAATTGTGGGGGTAATTGAAGAACGCAATGCCGAATTTATTGCCGCCTTAAAAGATAAAAATGAAGCGTTAGAAAAACAACAAAAAGAGATTTTGAATTTGCAGCATTACAAGGAAAACTTTTTGGCAAACATCACTCACGAACTGCGCACACCGCTAAATGCCATCAAAGGCATTTCAGAATTATTGAGTTTTGAAAATGATGAAAATGAAAAAACAGAATTGATTGATGGCTTAAATAAATCGAGCAATCATTTGTTGAATATGGTAAATGATATTTTAGATTTCTCGAAATTAAAAGAAGGCAAATTGCAATTACGCCACATTCCGTTTCCACTAAAAGACACTATCAAAGCGGCTTGCAAGCTGATGAAAATAAATGCCAACGACAAAGGTTTGGCATTTGTGGTAGAAACAAATCATCTGCCCGAAAACGTGATGGGCGACGATAGCCGCCTGATTCAAATGTTGGTGAACATCATTGGCAATGCGATAAAATTTACTGAAAGCGGTTCGATAAAAGTGATTTGCGACAACCAAATAGTGGATGAAAAACATTGTCAAATTCAAATCAAAATTATGGATAGCGGCATTGGTATTTCGAAAGAAAAAACCACCGCCATTTTTGACGATTACACTCAAGCCGATGAAAATATTGCCGCCAAATTTGGTGGCACAGGATTGGGTTTAGGTATCACTAAACGCTTAGTAGAACTGCATCGTGGCACTATTGCTTGCGAAAGTGAATTGGGCAAAGGCACTACTTTTATCATCACCATTCCTTACGAATATGCGGTTGAAAAAGCAACGCTTATGGCTGCGCACAATTTCGATAATCTGGTGCAAGCATCCATCAATATCATCATTGCCGATGATAATGCGATGAATATTTTGGTAGCGCAAAAACTGATTCAAAAAAGTATGCCACAAGCCAATTTATTAATTGCTGAAAATGGCAAACAAGTGTTGCATTTGATGCAACATAATTTAGTCGATTTAATTTTGATGGACGTAAAAATGCCCGAAATGGATGGCAAAATGGCTACACAAAATATTCGTGCAAATCAAACAATTATACAACCCCGAATAATAGCTATGACGGCTGCTACCAGCGATGAAGAAATTGCTGAATGTTACGCAGCAGGCATGGATGATTACTTGTTGAAGCCGTTTTATAAAGATGATTTGTTGAAAAAAATTCAACAAACTATAGATGGAATGCCTCCAAAAAATTTGATAAAAAAGGTGGCGTAACAAACTGCTGCCTACTGAAAACTAATTACTAAAAACTGATTTCCTGCCACATTTTCCGTTTTTCATCTTTGGTGAAATTTTTGTTTCGTATTTTCGCAAACTTTTGGG
>CAIQHW010000586.1 GCA_903871715.1 uncultured bacterium | reverse complement strand
TACATTGCAGTAATGCAAAAGATCATTATCGTCGGGTCGGGTTTTTCATCTATGGCGGCTTCAGCATTTTTAGCTCAAGCTGGAATGGATGTAACTGTGCTGGAAAAAAACAGCATGGAAGGTGGCAGAGCGCAGATTTACAAAGCAGATGGTTTTACTTTCGATATGGGTCCTAGCTGGTATTGGATGCCAGATGTGTTTGAAAGATTTTTTAAAGAATTTAATTTTTCAACAAAAGATTTTTATGAACTAAAACGCTTAAACCCAAGCTACACAGTGGTTTGGAATAAAAATGAAGAATGGAAAATTCCTGCAACAACTAACGCATTGGCTGATTTATTAGAGCAAAAAGAAAAAGGTGCAGGAAAAAAACTACAACAATTTTTAACGCAAGCAGCCATCAAATATCAAGTTGGGATGAATGATTTGGTGATGAAGCCAGGGTTAAGTGCTACTGAATTTTTCAACAAAGAATTTGCTAAAGGAATTTTGCAACTCGATGTTTTTTCATCCATGAAAAATCATGTGGCTAAATTTTTTAAAGATGAAAAGATTAAACAGCTTTTAGAATTTCCAGTTTTGTTTTTAGGCGCTGAAGCTGCCGATACGCCTGCATTGTATAGCCTTATGAATTATGCAGACATTGAATTAGGCACTTGGTATCCAATGGGCGGCATGTTTGAAATTGCAAAAGCCATGCGAAAAGTTGCAGAACAAAACGGCGCAAAATTTATTTTCAATCAGGAAGTAATTGGTTTTGATTTTGAAGAAAATAAAATTACAAAAGTTAAAACACAATCGGCTGAATACCTTACTGATACTGTTGTTTCAGGTGCTGATTATTATTTTGCCGAAAAATTATTGCCTACAAAATTTCAAAATTATTCAGAAGATTATTGGCAAAGCAGAAAGCTGGCGCCTTCATGTTTATTGTATTATGTGGGATTGAATAAAAAATTGCCAGCTGCAGTTACGCATCACACTTTGTTTTTTGATGCTGATTTCGAATTGCATTCCAAGGAAATTTACAGTCAGCCGCAAATGCCTACCAATCCATTGTTTTACATGTGTTGTCCATCAAAAACAGATGCAAGTATAGCCCCCGAAAATGGCGAAAATTTATTTCTGCTAATACCTATTGCAACTGATTTGAAAGATGATGATGAAGCAAATAGAGAAAAATATTTTCAGATAATGGTAAAAAGAATTGAAGAAAGATATGGCGTTGATATTTCTTCAAACATTTTACACAAGCGCAGTTTCAGCGTTCGTGATTTTAAAAGTGAGTACAATTCGTTTAAAGGAAATGCTTATGGCTTAGCAAATACGTTGCTACAAACTTCCATCCTGAAACCGAAAATAAAAAGTAAAAAAGTTAAAAATCTCTATTTCACTGGGCAGCTAACAGTGCCCGGACCTGGCGTTCCGCCTGCATTGGTGAGTGGTGAAGTGGTGGCGAAATATATTTTAAAGAATTTGAAAAGATAATCATGACGAACATTCAACTCTACAACAAAGTGTGTTTTGAAAACAGCAAAACGATTACGGAGCGATACAGCACTTCGTTTTCATCAGCTATTAAATTGCTGCATCCATCCATGCGTTCAGCTATTCATGGCATTTATGGTTTCGTAAGATTGGCAGATGAAATTGTGGATACATTTCATGATGCTGATAAAGAAATATTATTGGCTGAATTTAAAATTGAAACCTACAAAGCAATAACACAGCGGATTTCATTGAATCCTGTGTTACATGCTTTTCAAATGACGGTGAATAAATATCACATCGAACAGCATTTGATTGAAGCATTTTTTAAGAGCATGGAAATGGATTTGCACAAGAAAAATTATGAAACGGAGGTTGAATACAACCAGTATATTTATGGTAGTGCAGAAGTAGTTGGCTTGATGTGTTTGTATATTTTTTGCAATGGCGATAAAGAAAAATTCATGTCGCTCGAAAGCTCAGCACGAGCTTTGGGTGCGGCTTTTCAGAAAATAAACTTTTTGAGAGATTTAAAAGATG
>CAIQHW010000585.1 GCA_903871715.1 uncultured bacterium | reverse complement strand
TATTTACAGCAAATGTATCCCATTGATTTTGGCACTTATTCCAATTTCTTTCACCATTTAAAACCCAAGGCTGACGAACCAAAGTAATATCTTGTGTTACAGCCCCTGTAGTTGGTAAAACCCAACCTGGCGTTGTAGATGGTAAGGCACAAGGGACTCCGAAAATATCCAGTGTATCATAATTAGGAGCAAATAATGCAATGGCATCATTGCCATTAAAAATTAATTGCGACCATGATGTATCTTTAACTGCATTTAAAGTTGGATCAACAGTTCCAGCCGAAATGCCACCTATAATCACATAAACATGGTGTGATAATAAATTAACTGGGGGCAATTTAAAACTATCAACAGTACTGCATAAATTATAATAAACGGTTAAAGTATAGCCTGATAAATTAATTGTATTGGCACTTGGATTATAAATTTCAATAGCTTTGCTGCCTGCTAATCCTGCTCCAGGCTCAGCATATTCGCTAATAAACAAATCAGCACAATGGACATGATACGTTGACTGTGCTTGAGTGTAACAAGAAACGACACTAAGAAAAATAATGGTAAATAGTTTTCGCATCGGTTAAAAAATTTGGCTCAAAAATAACGCTAATTATGGATTGTTGAAATGAAATTTAGAAAAAGAAATAAACTAGATCAATCAAATCCTAAATTTAGCAAAAAGGAAACGCTGGTAAGAAAACGAGTGGAGCAAAATTAATTCGCAGAAAACAAAAATCTTCTCACTAAAACAGGTTTGTTACAGTGGAAATTTCATTTTACATTTGTAGATTATTTTAGTAAAACACCGACTTTTTTTCTACCAATTTATGAGCTATAAACTATTGTGCTTAGTGGTTGGATGGCTTACTTTACAAAACTGTATAGCACAAACACCTAATAGTTGGACTCAAAAAAGCAGCTTTAAAAGCCTTCCAGTTTCATTAGCATTAGACCGAGCTGCTGCAGTTAGTTTTTGCATCAATGGATTAGGTTATGTAGGCACTGGCAAAGAATTCAATGGTAGCGTTAACGATTTCTGGCAGTTTAACCCAATTTCTTATGTATGGACACAAATAGCCAACTTTGGTGGTGGTGCAAGATCTAATGCTGTAGGTTTTTCAATTGGCAGCAAAGGCTATGTGGGTACTGGTTTATCAGCAGTAGGATTGACTAATGACTTTTGGGCTTATGACCCATCTAACAATACTTGGACTCAATTGGCAAACTTTCCAGGTGGAATCCGTGTAAGTGCTGTAGGATTTAGCATTGGAATTTATGGTTATGTGGGCACTGGACGCAATAGTAGTAATCAAACATGTCGCGACTTTTGGCAATATAATTCTTTAAACAATACTTGGGCAAGAAAACAAGACGTAAATACTTGGATTTCGTTTGCTAGTGCTATTGGTTTTAGTGCTAATGGCAAAGGCTATGTAGGCACAGGTACTGATTCGCTGGGCAACATCTTTAAAGGTATGTTTGAATATGATCCATTACTCAACACTTGGGATTCTTCATTAACCGCCAAAGCGGCAAACTTTAGTTATAGAACTACCGGTACTGGTTTTGGAATTGGTGAAAATGCATTTTGGGGCATGGGACATAATAATGGTTTTTCATTGTTTGACTTTTGGAAATATAATCAATCTACCAAATTATTTACTCAAGTAGCCTCCTATCCACATGGAGCCGATGCAGCCTCTTCATTTGTGATTGGTAGTACAGCTTACGTAGGTTTAGGTGATGTGTATGGCACCTATAACTATGACTTTTGGAAATTTGATACCACCATTAATACTTGGACAAAAGTACAAGGCTTAAACTTTGATAATTTAAGAAAGGAATGTGTAGGATTTAGCATTGGCAACAAAGGTTATCTGGGTACTGGGCGAAGCAATCATACTAATTACATGAACGATTTTTGGCAATACGATAATACAACCAATGTTTGGACTCAAAAGGCAAATGTTGGCACCATTGGAAGAATTGATGCGGTTGGATTTAGTATTGGCAACAAAGGTTATATTGGTTTAGGCGATTTTGGCAATGGCTATTTAAGCGACTTTTGGCAATACGATACCGCATTAAATACTTGGACTCAAAAAGCTAATTTTATTCAAGGTGTTCGAACTGCAGCAGTAGGTTTTAGTATTGGCAACAAAGGCTATGTGGGTTGTGGTGCCACCAGCTCTTTTCAAAACGATTTTTTTGAGTATGACCCAACTTTAAATACTTGGACTCAAAAAGCTAATTTCCCTGGCGGCATAAGAGATTATATGGTCGGTTTTAGCATTGGCAACAAAGGCTATGCTGGAACTGGCTATGATGGAGTAAATTATAAAAACGATTTTTGGCAATTTGACCCAGCCACAAATCATTGGACAGCAAAAGCCAATTTTGGTGGCACTGCAAGATATGGTGCTGTAGGATTTGGTATCAATGGCAAAGGGTATATTGGCACGGGTAGCAACAACACGGGTAGCAACAATATTAATTCATTTTTTAATGACTTTTGG
>CAIQHW010000584.1 GCA_903871715.1 uncultured bacterium | reverse complement strand
ACTTTTTTTGAAACTTTTTTTTGTGGCTTTCGTATAATCATAAATACACAACATCTTCACAAAAATATTTTGCCTATCGTGCAACCTTTTTACACTTTTTTTCGACTAATAATTTAGAACCACAATTTTAAAATTTGACCAACAAATTTTAACCAAAACAAAAAAGTGATGCACAAATTTCTACCCTTTTTTTACTACTTTAGTTTAGTTCGCTAAAAGTTATTCATCCATGGAATTTTGGTGTTTGAAATAAAAGTAGGCTTTGATTATTCTTTTATTTTTTAACCAGTTTTGGTTCATAAAACCAAAACACAAATTCTATTTGTTATGAAATACGTAAAAATGGGTTTTTATGGAATCACCATTCCATTGTTTATTCAAATGTGCCGTTTTATTCTTTCCAAATTAACAGGTAATGTAAATTTTACTACACCCAATCCATCACTGGCAAGCATTAAAACAGCCGTGGATGCTTTGGAGCAATCGTATGAAAATGCTTCGAAAGGTGGCATTTTACTTACAGCAGACATGTATGTAAAACATCAGGCTTTGTTAGATTTAATGAAGCTGTTGGCAGCATACATTCAAAATGCCAGTGGTGGCGATGGCACAAAAATAGGTAGCAGCGGCTTTGCCATTCGCAACACTTCGCACACACCTATCGATTTAATTGCCCCTACTAATGTAAAAGCAAAACCCAGTGAAATAGCTGGCAATGTTGATTTGAGTTGGAAAAAAGTGGTAGGCAACAAAATGTATGTGGTGCAAATGACCACTGTGGCTGATGCACAAAGCGGTTGGGTAACTATTGGCATGTGTACTAAAACTAAATTTACTGCTACTGGTTTAACACCAGGGCATAAGTATTGGTTTAGAGTGGCTGCACAAAACAGTGTTGGGCAAAGTGCTTACAGCGATGTAGCACAAACTATGGTGTTGGGTTAAAATGATTAGTCGCTTGCTGTATCGCAAAACAGCCAACGCATCTATTATTGATGTGCTTGGCTGTTTTTGTTTTTATCACTATTTGCATTTCACTACTCCTAAATTTTCATTTTGTAACTTTGCAGCACAAAATTTTTCTCAAAAAACAATTCGTAAAAAGTGCATCCAAAACAATTACCGTTTTTATTATACGCCGATGCTGAAGGCAAAGTGTTTGAAGATACTACGATGTATATGGCTGGTAGAAGCGGCTGGGATGCAGTAGTGCCCGATGTTTCCGACTTAATTGAAATGCCCGAAGGCAGTGAGTTTTATGTGTTGCCCGGCAGAAAAGCTGTGGGCTTTGATGTAGAAACGGGCGAATATAAAGTAAGAGCCGAAGGCTTTGCTGTGGCGGCTTTTGTGCCACCAGCGCATACTACTTTATTTTTAGCAGCGTATGAAAATTTGCCAGAAGCGCCCACTCTGCCTCTATTTTGCTACAATGCTGTGGGTTGGTACAACGATAAATTTTATGTAGCATCTACTAGAATTGATGAAGATGTGCGCCAAGACCCAAAAGGTTTTGACCACAATTTAGTAACCGAAAATGTAAAAAATATTTTAGCACAATATCCTGAAAATAGGTTGTTGGCGCACATTGGCAACAATTGTGCATTAACCTATTATTGTCCTGCTGCCCGAAATTTTTTTATGGGTAGATACGAAGCTCCCATTCCTACTTCATCAGCTTGCAATGCCAATTGTGTGGGCTGCATTTCGTTTCAACCAGCCGATGAAGAAATTACTTCGTCGCAAGATAGATTGCAGTTTAAACCCACTGTGGATGAGATTTGCGAATACACCATTCCGCATTTAGAAAATGTGGAAGATGCGATTGTAAGTTTTGGACAAGGTTGCGAAGGCGAACCGCTGCTGATGTGGGAAACCAATGCTAAAGCGATTGAAAAAATTCGTTCAAAAACTGATAAAGGCATTATCAATATCAACACCAATGGCAGTATGCCAAAAGCTGTGGAAGCTATGTGCAAAGCAGGTTTGCAAAGCATTCGGGTGAGTATGAATAGTGCGCAGCCATCTATTTACGAACGCTATTATTTGCCTAATAATTATCGTTTTGAAAATTTGAAAGAATCTATCAAGGTGGTTAGAAGCCACGGTGGATGGGCTTCTATCAACTATTTTGTTTTTCCGGGCATGACAGATAGTGTGCAAGAATATGAAGCACTGCGCAATTTTATTTTGGAAACAGATTTAACGATGATTCAATGGCGCAACTTCAACATCGACCCCGATTGGTATTTGGGGCGAATGGGTGTAATAGATTGTGGCGAAACGATGGGCGTAAAAAACATGATGAACGAGATAAAAAAAGAATTTCCAAACTTATTGTTTGGTTATTTTAATCCGCCAAAACGAAAAATTGTTTCAAAAATAAAGTTGGGAACAAAATAGTTTTTCTGAAAGTTATTCTCTTAATAACACCTGCCAAGCCTCATGCAGTTTGTGTTGTAGCAAATATTGTTGAGCTGCTTCATGAAAATTATTTCCGTTAAATTGAAATGATAAATCAATAGTTGGAATGGTTTCCACATTTGCCAACATGCCTAAATCATTGCCCGTTAGCACTTTGCTATTTCTAATTTTTTCAGGTAAATTATCAATGCCAATGCCCAATTTTAAATTCGGTTTAGGTACTTCAAACACAGCACTGCCGCTAGCTCGGCAATAATAATCTGCACCCATTCTTGCCACTAAATCAATTTTTTGTGGGTCAATTTTTCCTTCTGCATCCAACACTTCGTCTTTAATATGCATCATCACAATTTCGCAAATTATCAAATTGCCTGCACCGCCTTCGTGCCCAGTTTCGATAATATCTTTCACTTTGCATTCAATATTTACAGGCGATTCAGCCACACAAAATGGTTTTACTTTTTCAGATGCCACAGCCGTGAAACCTGCTTTGGTAAACTCATTCACACCTTTTGCAAATTCGCAACTCGATAAACTCATTTGTTGCACAATGTTATAATTCACCACATTAATCACCACTTCGGGCACTTCTTTCACATTTTCCAAAGTGTGTTTTATTGAATTATCTCTCACTCTTTTTGCAGGCGAAAAAATCAAAATTGGCGGATTACTTCCAAAGCAATTAAAGAAACTAAATGGCGATAAATTCGGCACACCATTTTTATCAATCGTACTGGCAAATGCAATTGGTCGAGGTGCAATAGAACCCAGCATATACGCATGTAATTTGCCTGTTGAAACTTCTCCTGGAATAATTTTCATAAAAAATATTTCTGCAAATAACGTGAAGAAATCAATCACTTGAAAATTGATTTTGCATTTATCTTTACGCCAATGAACAACATGGATTTATCGAAAAAGTTTGAAGATTATTTACACACTTTAAAATGGAAAAACGAGCCAGAAGGCTTGTACGAAGCCATTTCCTACATTTTGCAACTGGGTGGCAAACGCATTCGTCCGCAATTAGTTTTATTGAGTAATCAAATTTTGAATGGCAATGTAAACGATGCAATGCCTGCCGCTGCTGCTATTGAACTGTTTCATAATTTCTCATTAATTCATGACGACATCATGGATAATGCCCCATTGCGGAGAGGAAAAAAAACGGTGCACCAAAAATTTGATACTAACACCGCCATTCTATCTGGCGATGCCGCTTTGATTTTTTGTTACGAAGAATTGCTAAAACTACCTGCTGATAAGGTTTCTGCGGCAATAAAATTATTTAACAAAACGGCATTAGAAGTTTGCGAAGGGCAACAATTTGATATGTTGTTTGAAAATAAATCGACAGTAAGCGTAGATGATTATTTAGAAATGATTCGCTTGAAAACCGCCGTGTTGTTGGGTTGTGCGTTGCAATTAGGAGCAATGTTAGCTGATGCAAATTCAATACAACAAGAATTGATGTATGAATTTGGAATGCAAATGGGCGTTGCATTTCAATTACAAGATGATATTTTAGACACGTTTGGAAATACTGAAACTTTTGGCAAACAAGTGGGTGGCGATATTATTCAAAACAAGAAAACATTTTTGTTGCTAAAAGCATTCGAGTTGGCAAACCTTGAACAGCAAAAGGTTTTGGCTGATTGGCTAACTAAAAAAGAGTTCGACAATGTTGAAAAGGTAGAAGCGGTAAAAAATATTTTCAATCAAATTGGTGTTCGAAAAATTGCTGAAACAGAAATGGAAATACATTTTCAAAAAGCAATTCATGCTGTTCATCAACAATTCATTAATGATGAGAAGAAAAATCGACTCATTGCATTTGCTAGTGCATTGATGAAACGAGAAAAATAAATGAATTACAATCAAACTATCGAGTATCTTTTTTCACGATTGCCCATGTTTCATCGCATTGGCGCAGCGGCTTACAAGGCTGATTTGAACAATACTTTGGCGTTGATGGAGTTTTTAAAGCATCCCGAAAAAAAGTTTAAAAGCGTTCATATTGCCGGCACCAATGGCAAAGGTTCTTGTTCGCATACGCTGGCTTCAATCTTTCAAAGTGCAGGCTATAAAACTGGTTTGTACACTTCGCCACATTTGAAAGATTTTAGAGAGCGAATTAAAATTGATGGAAAAATGATTTCTGAAGAAGAAGTAATTTCATTTACCAAACACACAAAATCATTTATTGAAAAAGTAGAACCATCATTTTTTGAAATTACAGTAGGGATGTGTTTCGATTATTTCGCAAAACAAAAAGTTGACATTGCCATCGTCGAAACTGGCTTGGGTGGTAGGTTAGACAGCACAAATGTCATTACACCCGAATTATCTTGCATCACCAACATCAGCCTCGACCACACCAATTTATTGGGCGATACGTTGAAGAAAATTGCTGCGGAAAAAGCTGGCATCATCAAAAAAAATGTGCCTGTAGTTGTTGGTGAAACCACCGAAATAAAATCTGTGTTTGAAAATAAAGCTGCTGAAATGCGCAGCAGTATTGTGTTTGCAGACCAACAATGGCAAACCAAAAATATTTTTCAAACCGAAAATGCTTTGCGATTAACTGTTTTTAACAACGAAAAAGAATTTGAAATCGAAAATCAATTGAGTGGATTTTATCAAATTAAAAACTCGAAAACAGTTTTAAGTTGTTGTGCAATTTTAAAAGCAAATGGCTGGAATATAAATGATGAAGACATTTTACAAGGATTTAAAAAGGTGAAAACAAATACTGGATTGAGAGGACGATGGGATATTTTGCAAACACAACCAACTGTTGTGGCAGATATTGCCCACAACGAAGCTGGCATTGGTGCTTTGTTGGAGCAAGTTTCAAAAACAAAATTTAATCATTTGCACATTGTTTTAGGTATGGTAAAAGATAAAGACATCAACAAAGTTTTATCGCTTTTTCCCACTTCGGCAAAATATTATTTTTGCCAACCCGACTTGCCTCGAGCTTTGCCTGTTGCTGATTTACAAGCATTAGCGTCGCAACAAAATTTATTGGGCGAAAAACATTTTTTGGTTCAACATGCGCTAAACGCAGCAAAATCAATTGCTGCGGCTGATGATTTGATTTTAGTAACTGGAAGTAATTTTGTGGTGGCTGAAATTATTTAACTGCAAATGCACTACCATCAAGTAGTTTGCAAAATATCCAAATCGGGTGTCGACATATCTTGCAGCGAAACCTGCCCTCGGTTCTTTCTGGTTATTCGCGAAAACATCGAAATTTCTTGGCTAAATAAAAACCGCAACCACAAGGTGGTAAACGATTTGTGATATTTCAACGATTCGTAAAACTCTGGCGCAGCCGCTTTTAATTTGGGCAAATTATTCCAAGGCACCGATGGCATATCGTGATGTTCGTTGTGAAAACCCACATTCATATT
>CAIQHW010000583.1 GCA_903871715.1 uncultured bacterium | reverse complement strand
TTTCTTTGTGTCTTCGTGGCAAAAAAATAATCATGAATAAAATACTTTTAGTTGGTGCTGGTCCGATGGCTGTTGAATATGCAAAAGTGCTACAATCATTGGCTATTGAGTTTGATGTCATTGGAAGAGGTGAAGCATCTGCAAAAACTTTTTTTGAGAAAACGAATAAAACAGTCATCACAGTTCCCTCTCCTTTGGAGAGGGCGGAGGGTGAGGCTTTTTCAGCGAAATATGATGCGGCAATTGTTGCCGTGAGCATGGAACAATTAGCCAACGCAACTTTAAAATTGTTGGTAAATAATTTCAAAAAAATATTGGTTGAAAAACCTGCTGGCATGAACAGCAGTGAGATTCAGCAAGTTTCAAAGTTAGCAAATGAAAAAAAAGCCGAAGTATTGATTGCATACAATCGTAGATTTTATGCATCAACTTTAGCTGCTGAAAAAATGATAAAAGAGGATGGCGGCGCAACATCTATGCACTTTGAATTTACAGAATGGAGTCATGTAATTGAACCTTTGCAAAAGGCAAAAGGTGTAAAAGAAAATTGGTTTTTTGGCAACTCTACTCATGTGGTTGATTTAGCATTTGCATTAGGCGGAATGCCCAAAGAAATGACCTCTTATAAAAATGGATTAATCTCGTGGCATCCCAACGGTGCTGCATTTGCAGGCGCAGGCATCACTGATAAAGATGTTTTGTTTAGTTACAATGCTAATTGGAATGCACCCGGCAGATGGAGTGTGGAATGGATGACTAATAAGCATCGTTTCATTTTAAAGCCTTTAGAAAAATTACAACTACAAAAAATAGGTAGCGTTGCTGTTGAAGAAGTTGCCATTGATGATAAATTGGATAAAGATTTTAAGCCCGGTTTATTTTTACAAACACAATCATTTTTACAAAATGATTTTTCTCGTTTCATCAACATTCATCAACAAGCTGAAAATGCTTTGTTGTATGATAAAATGATGAAGTAACCACTTGCTGTGTAATTCTAATTTCCCAAAAAGTTATTTAGTTATTCTTAATTGAGTTATTTAGTGAAAATTTCTCAACGACTTTGTTTGGCAATGTTTGTTTTATTGCATTGTTGAATTAAGTTGATGCGCTATTCAAAATAAAAAATTATGCAGGAAGCTTACATTATTCATGGCTTACGAACCGCTGTGGGCAAGGCAAACAGAGGTGGCTTTAGATTTACTAGAGCCGATGATTTGGCTGTGAAAGTCATTCAACAATTAATGGCTGATTTACAACTCGACCCAAAATTAGTAGATGATGTGGTGGTGGGTAATGCTGTACCTGAAGCCGAACAAGGTTTGCAAATTGGTCGCATGATTGCACTTCGAGCCGTGGGCATGGATTGCGCTGGCTTTGTGATTAATCGCTATTGCGCCAGCGGATTAGAGGCGATTGCCATTGCGACAGCAAAAATAAAAAGCGGCATGGCTGATTGCATTATTGCAGGCGGTGCAGAAAGCATGAGTTTGGTGCCAACTGTGGGTTGGAAAACAGTGCCAAATTATGAAGTATCGAAAGAACATGCCGAATATTATTTGGGTATGGGGCTCACCGCTGAAGCGGTGGCGAAGGATTTTAAAATCAGCAGAGAAGACCAAGATATGTTTGCTTTTCAATCGCATCAAAAAGCGGTGAAAGCAATTGCTGAAGGAAAATTTAAAGAGGAGATTTTGCCTGTGGAAGTGGAAGAAGTTTATTTAGATGAAAATAAAAAACGCAAAACTAAAAAGTCAATTGTAGCTGTGGATGAAGGTCCACGAGCTGATACTTCATTAGAAGCATTGGCAAAATTAAAACCAGTGTTTGCAGTAAATGGAACTGTAACTGCTGGTAATAGTTCACAAACCAGTGATGGTGCTGCATTTGTTGTTGTGATGAGTGAAAAATTGATGAAGCAATTGAATAAAAATCCGATTGGCAGATTGTTGGGCTGTGTGAGTGCTGGTGTACATCCAAGGGTAATGGGTGTTGGGCCAATTGCTGCTATCCCGAAAGTATTAGCACAAGTGGGTTTGAAGCAGGATGAAATAAATTTGTTTGAAATCAATGAAGCGTTTTCGTCACAATCGTTGTCTATAGTTAGAGAATTACGTATAAATACGGATTTGCTGAATGTAAACGGTGGCGCAATTTCGCTCGGGCATCCATTAGGGTGCAGTGGCGCAAAATTGAGTATTCAAATATTGAATGAATTGAAAAGAAGAAATCAGAAATACGGC
>CAIQHW010000582.1 GCA_903871715.1 uncultured bacterium | reverse complement strand
TGCTGGCGCTGCTGCACCTGCCGCTGCTGCTGCTAAACCTGCTGCTAAAAAATAATTTTAGTTAGAAAATAATTACTAAAAAAAAATCCCACAAATTAATTTTGTGGGATTTTTTTTTGAACAAAACAGACATGAAAAAAACAGCCAACAACGAACTGAATCGCCTAAGCAACGAGGCTTTTAAAGCAGTAGAGAAAAATAAAGTGGTAGTTGTTTTAGACAACATTCGCAGCCATCACAATGTGGGCTCGGTGTTTAGAACTGCCGATGCTTTTTTGGTAGAAGCCATTTATTTATGCGGCTATACACCGCTACCACCCCATCGCGATATTCAAAAAACGGCTTTGGGTGCTACCGACACGGTGGAGTGGAAATATTTTTCCACCACTTTACAGGCTGTGCAGCATGCCAAAACATTGGGCTATCAAGTGGCAGCCATAGAACAAGCAACGCCTAAAACCGAGTTGCAAGATTTTAAACCAGCATCGAAAGTGGCTTTGATATTTGGTTCGGAGGTGGGGGGAGTGGATGATGCGGTGCTAGCAGCGGCTGATGTTTGTGTTGAAGTGCCACAATTTGGTACCAAACATTCGCTAAATATTTCGGTGTGTGCTGGGGTGGTATTATGGGATTTGTTTACAAAAATGAACCTGAAATAACCAGATGCCAATTATCTTTGAGCACATTTTTTTTCAAATCAATTAATCAACAACAAAAATGAAACTCGTTTCCTATTTAACTAATGATGAAGACCGCTTGGGGCTTGTAATTGACGACAAAGTGTATGATGTAGGCTCGTTGGATGTATCATTGCCCACCAACATGCAATTTTTTCTACACGCTTGGGATGAAATGTATGGTTTGCTCAATCATTACAATACCGAATTAAAAGCAGGCAATTTGCCCAAAGCAAAATTTCAATTGATGAGCGAATTAACTTTATTAGCACCAGTACCTTCGCCCAGCAGTTGCCGCGATGGTTATGCCTTTCGCCAGCATGTGGCAGCGGCTCGAAGAAACCGCAAACTGCCCATGATTGACGAGTTTGACCAATATCCCATTTTTTATTTTACCAATCACAATGCCATACAAGGCTCGGGCGAAATTGTGTGCATGCCCGACCATTTCAACAAATTAGATTTTGAATTGGAAGTAGCTGTAGTCATTTGCATGAACGGCAAAAACATTAAAGCCGAAGAAGCCGACCACTACATTGGCGGCTACATGATTATGAACGATATGAGCGCACGAACTTTGCAAATGGAAGAAATGCTACTCAACCTTGGGCCAGCCAAGGGAAAGGATTTCAGCACCGTTATTGGACCCATGTTGGTTACCCCCGATGAATTAGAAATCTTTAAAGTGCCAGCAAAAACAGGGCACACAGGCAACAATTATGATTTGAAAATGCGTTGTTGGGTAAATGGGAAATTGGTGAGCGAAGGCAACATGAAAGATATGGATTGGACCTTTGCCGAAATCATCGAACGCTGTGCTTATGGTGTAAACATTTTGCCCGGCGATGTAATTGGCAGCGGCACAGTTGGCACTGGCTGCTTTTTAGAATTAAATGGCACTGGCAAATTAAACGACCCAAATTATGCCGAACAATGGTTGCAAGCAGGCGATGAAGTGGTGATGGAAATTGATGGATTAGGACGATTAGTAAACACTATTGTAAAAGATGATTCTGATTTTTCAATTTTAAAATTAAAAAAAATAGAACATCAAAATCAAACATCATAGCAGGGCGAAACCTTCCATTTTTTTAAAATTATTTTTTAAGGCAACAATATTCCAGTCGGGCTTATCCGCTTCTATCTTTTTGCCCTTTGTTAGGCTTAAATAAAATTTTGCTACACCTTATTACCACTCCATTTCTAAGGGCTGGCGCTAGGTCAAAAAGGATTTCCGTTGCTAAACCTTTCGCAAAATACAACCATCTACTAATAGTGTCTTTAATAAAAATAGTTACAAAAAGATTTTCTATTTCCATAAGTGGATTTTTTTTCTAAAATTTGCCACATGCAAAAATTAAATATCCCATTTCAAAACAAAAACATCACCGCTTATTCTTCTATCGAATTGAACAGCAAAGCCCCATCTGTTATATTCATCCACGGCAATTCCATGTCCCAAAAGATTTGGCAAAAGCAAATGGAAAGTAGTTTGACTAACAATTACCAACTTATTTCTTTTGACTTACCTGGACATGGTGAAAGTGATAATTTAACAACTTATGATGTAGAAATATTTACCAATGCTGTGTTAGCTCTGGTAAATCATTTACAATTGAAGGGTTATATCATTGCAGGCAATAGCCTTGGTGGCGATTTAATTTTACAAGCATCAAAACAATTGAATAATTGCAAAGGAATTATGCTGGTAGATACTCCGCCTTTACCTAAGCCGGGTGATATGAATAAAGCATTGCTACCAAATCCATTAGCAGGAATGTTTTTCAGTGCTGATTATGACGAAGCCAATTTACCAGCCTTAGCCAATGCAGTATTTTTAAATACTTCAACCATTGCTGATTTCTTTATCAATGATTTTAAGTGGTCAGATAAAAAATTTAGGGCTGAACTTTTAGCTTCTGTTATTGCTGGTAATTATAACGATGAAGTAGTTGCAGCAGCTCAATTACAAATACCATTAGCAGTAGTAGTAGGCAAGCAAGAAAAAATAGTAAACCCCGATTATTTCCCAACTTTAACCCTACCAACTTTATGGAATAAAATTGAGTTGATAGATAACGCAGCCCACTGCCCTCAATGG
>CAIQHW010000581.1 GCA_903871715.1 uncultured bacterium | reverse complement strand
TTCCATTAGCATGCCATCCTTTTATCAGTTGTTTCAGCACTTTGGGGCTTCCGCTAAAATCATTTAATAAATGAAAGGCAACAATTCTCATCAACAATTTATTTGAACAAAGAAACAATTTTTTCAAAACAATATTAATTTTGAAACACAATAAAATTAAAAAACATGAAGCATTTGCAACAAATTTCGATTGACAAAATTCTGTTTATAGATATTGAAACAGTGCCGATGGTTAGCGATTATTCGCAACTATCTGAAGCATTGCAAAAACAATGGTTGCACAAGTTTCAATTCATTAAGCATGAGCTGGAAATAGACGCAGAGCAAGGGTTTGCGATGAAAGCTGGTGTATATGCCGAGTTTTCAAAAATCATTTGCATTTCGATGGGACGATTTAAAATCGAAAATGGCGAACGCATTTTTAGTGTAAAATCTTTTTACGGCGATGATGAAAAAATGTTGTTGGAAGAGTTTGCAGAAATGCTGAATCAGCAACAAGTCTTTCGATTTATTTGCGGACACAACATTAAAGAATTTGATGTACCTTTTATCGCTCGGCGCATGTTGATTAATCAAATTCAGTTGCCGCCAATCATTGATTTGGCGGGCAAAAAAAGTTTTGAAGTAGAACACTTAATTGATACTTTAAGCTATTGGAAATTTGGCGATTTTAAACACTACACTTCACTGGCATTGCTGGCTGCAGCAATGAATATTCCTTCGCCAAAAACTGATATTGAAGGCAAAGATGTGGCAAGAGTTTATTATCAAGAAAATAACTTGAAGCGCATCGAAAAATACTGCAAACAAGATGTGGTGGCTGTGGCGCAGTTGTTTTTAAAATTTAGATTAGAAAATATTTTGCCAGAAAAAAATATTCGATTGGCGGATTAACTTTTCAAAAATTGTTTGGTCGAAATAAACGTTACTTTTGAAAATCGTTTTCCGTTTTCATGAAAAAAAATGCCCTCATTTTGTGGCTGGTTTTATTTTGCAAAATAATTTTTGCACAAAATTTCCGTCACCCCACTCGTTGTTACACAGATGAATTATATCAACAACAAATTGCCGCAAGTCCTGCATTAAAGACAGCTTATGAAGCTGCTGCAAATCAAACTAAACAATTAGCCAATAATATTTTATCACCAAAAGAAAAATTTGGAAGCAGTGCACCACTATATATTGTACCAGTTGTGGTGCATGTTGTTTACAACACAGCGACTGAAAACATCAGTGATACGGCCATTTACACACAAATTCAACGCTTAAATGAAGATTATAGAAGAATAAATTTTGACACTTCAAACACTCGAGCAATTTTTAAAAACGTAGCAGCCGATACAAAAATTGAATTTCGATTGGCAGTGAGAGACCCCAATGGAAATGCGTCAAATGGTATTTTAAGAACAGCTACATCAGCCATTTCTTTTTCCACCAATAATGATGTGAAACATAGCTCCACAGGCGGTGATGACGCTTGGGATGAGTGTTCGTATTTGAATATTTGGGTGTGCAATTTGGCTGGTGGTGTGTTGGGCTATGCGCAATATCCAGGTGGTGCTGCAGCCACCGATGGCGTAGTTATTTTGTTCAGTTCATTTGGGCAAAAAGGTGTGGCAGAAGCACCGTATAATTTGGGCAGAACAGTTACGCATGAAGTAGGGCATTGGCTCAATTTGTATCATCCATTTCAAAATGGTTGTGAAGGAATGACGGATTCAACTTGCATGAATGAAGGTGATTTGTGTTGCGATACACCACCCATTGAACAGCCCGACTATGGCTGCCCTTCGCCCACCTCCAACACTTGCAACGAAAGTTATTTGCCACGAGTGGATATGTGGGAAGATTACATGGATTATACCGATGATGCTTGCATGAATGCTTTTACAAACGACCAAAAAGCTCGTATGGAAGCTACTTTAGCTGGTGTTAGAAGTTGCATAAGTAATTCAAATGCTCTAAAACCTGTGGCAAATTCTACACCAGTTTTATCAGTGAACAGAGCTACAATCTGCGCTGGAAAAAGTGTTACATTAACTGCAACGGGCGCAAATAATTTTTATTGGACTCCTTACACAGGCTTAAATAAAACCACTAGTGCATCGGTGATTGCATCGCCATCGGTTACAACTATTTACACAATTTATGGAACTGACACCACTTGTCATTGTATTAATTGGATTTTGGATACTATTGTTGTAGCGGCTTCTACGGCTAATTTGCAAATTTCACCCAATTCATTTTGTGCTAGCTTGCATCCCTTGCTAACTGCCAGTGGCGCAAAAAATTATTTGTGGAGTCCCTCATCAGGTATCAGTAATTTTACCAAAGACACTGCCACAGCCAATTTCAACGCTACTTCAACTTACAATATTTTAATTCGCGATACTGTGAATGGATTGGCTTGTGTTAGCTCTAAAAATATTACAATTACCGTGCAACCTTTACCTGACGCAGCTTTTAACATTTTTGGGGATGGTTCAGCACTTTTTTTTACTCCAAAATTGAGCGCCACAAATTCGTTTGTTTGGAATTTTGGTGATGGAAATTTTAGCAAGGAACAAAATGTTAATCACACTTTTTCAAACAATGCGAACTATGTGGTTTGTTTGAAAGCCACGACACCATTGGGTTGTGTAGATTCTTTTTGCAAAAAAATTTCATTGCCTTATCAAAACATCAGTTTTATGAATAGTTTGATGATTAGCCCTAACCCAGCAAAAGAAACATTTTTAGTTTCTTTTCAATTAAATAACTCTACACAATTGAAAATGCAAGTGGTGGATGTTTTAGGAAGAAATATAGCAACTATTGCCAATGATAATTTTGCGATTGGTTATTATCAACTGCCCATCAATTGTGCCTTGTGGAGCAGCGGCACTTATTTTTTACGCATTGAAAGTGGCGAAGGAAATGTGGTGAAAAAATTATCTAAACAATAAATTGTTTAACATTCGATTTTACTGATTACTGACAAGTGTTTTAAGGTGCTAAGCGTTCAATCACCCATTGACCATCCATCCATTCATACAACAATCTATCATGTAATCTTGAAGTACGACCTTGCCAAAATTCAATAGCACTTGGCTTTATCAAATATCCACCCCATTGTGGTGGTCGAGGAATAATTTTGTTTTTAAATTTTTGGGCATAAAATTCCATACGTGATTCTAAAACTGGGCGATTGTGAATAATGCTGGATTGCGGTGAAGCCCAAGCCCCAAGCTGGCTTTCACGTGGGCGACTGTTAAAATAATCATCGCTATCTTCATCTGAAATTTTTTCTACCAAACCTTCTATTCGAACTTGCCGTTCTAATTCCTTCCAATGAAAATTCATTGCCACAAAAGGATTTTCGGCCATTTGCTTGCCTTTGTTGCTTTCATAATTGGTAAAAAAAACAAAGCCAAAATCATTCACTTCCTTTAATAAAACCACTCGAATGGTGGGATGATTTTTGTCATCCACAGTTGCCAATGCAAAAGCATTAGCATCGACAATGTTGGCTTCCACAGACTCTTTCATCCATTGTTCAAATTGATGCAAAGGATTTTTGTTCACATCTTCTTTACCTAAAATTCGGCTTTTATATTCGGTGCGTAGGGTGTGTAAATTCATGACGATTTTTTTCAAAAGTAGTTTTTAGAATTGATTTTATCGAAATGATTTTTATCACCAAAAAAGTAAAACCATTTTGATGTAGATTTGTTGCATGTTTTATGTTATCAACTGAAAAAATATTTTCGGCTTTAGCCAATGTATCTGACCCAGAAATTCCTGTATTGAGTGTTTTGGATTTGGGAATGATAACTGGCGTAGAAGTTATGCCTGATAAGGCTTTGATAAAAATGATTCCTACTTATGCAGCTTGCCCAGCCACTTCTTTTATCAAAAACCACATTGAGCAACATTTAAAAAAAGAATTTCCAAATGAAGCAATTAAAGTGATGGTGGATAATTCCATTCATTGGGATACAAATAGAATTAGCGAATTAGGAAAAGAAAAATTGAAAAATTTTAAAATTGCACCACCTCGAAAACATGAAGGTAATGTAACTACCGAAATGTTATCGGGGGCTGAATGCCCACACTGTGGCAGCACTCACACCGTTTTGCGGTCGCCATTTGGTTCAACGTTATGTAGAGCCATTCAATTTTGTAAAGATTGCAATCAAACTTTTGAGCAGTTTAAACCCATGGCGGTTTAGCTTTTATTTGAGCAATTATTTTTTCATCAACAACTCCAAAACCCTTTCCATTCCTATCGTTGCAGGTTGTTCAATAGATTTTAGATTTGGAAACTTTGGAAGTGCTGGTAAATGTTTATCTACTACAAAAATTGGAATGCCAAACGGTAAATAATTTACTAAACCAGCCGCAGGATAAACGACCAAAGATGTGCCTACAATCAAAAATATTTCTGCTATAGAAACCAATTGCATGGCTGATTCCATTGCTGGTACTGCTTCACCAAACCACACAATATGTGGGCGCAATTGATAGCCATCGCTGCCTGTATCTCCCACTTTTAAATTTTTAGAGTACTCATAAAACACGGGCGCAACTGGATTTGCAGAGCGACACAATTTTATTTCGCCATGCAAATGCAATACGTTTTTACTACCAGCTCGTTCATGTAAATCATCAATATTTTGGGTGATGATGTGTATATCAAAATCATTTTCTAATTTTACCAAAGCCTCGTGTGCCGCATTGGGATTTGCTTTCAACACTTGCTGGCGGCGATGATTATAAAAATCTAACACCAATTGTGGATTGCGTTCAAATGCTTCGGGTGTGGCTACATCTTCAATGCGATGATTTTCCCAAAAACCATCACCATCACGAAAAGTTTTCAAGCCGCTTTCGGCGCTGATTCCAGCACCAGTTAAAACCACCAGCTGTTTTTTCATCGAAAATTTAAAATCATTTTTCTAAAAAATTAGTAGCGAAAATTTTCAACAATTTTTACATCGGGATGTAACGAAACCCTTACTGGACAAGTTCTTGCCACTCGTTCAATAATTACTTGGTCTTTTTCTGTCCAATCATTTTTTGGAAATTGAATGGTTAAATGAATTTCTCCAATTCGTCGAGGATTGTTGTACATCACTTTTGCACATTGAATTTCGGTGCCCGTAAAATCCCATTTGCGATTTTCTTTTTTTCCGAAAATCCCCAAAGTAGTGATGATGCAGGCTCCGAGCGCAGTAGCTACCAAATCGGTTGGCGAAAAAAATTCGCCTTTGCCGCTGTTATCGGTTGGAGCATCGGTAGTGATGAGGCTTTTCGATTGCAAGTGCATACACTCGGTGCGTAAATTTCCTTTGTAAGTGATTTTTGAGGTCATAAAAATTAGATTATGGTTGAATCACAAAGTTTGCTAACTTTATCCAACAAATCAATGATTTTATTGTTAAAATATTTCGTGAAAAATTTCTTCTTTTTATTGTTGGTGTTTATCACATTTTCGGCAATGGCACAAAATAATTTAGCGCCAACCAAACCACCAAAAATATTCCGAAAGCCAGAAAAAAAGGGTATTTTATATTATCAAGAAACTAGCACAGGCTTGAAATATAAAACCAATGGTTGGGGATTTTTTTATAACAAAACCAAAATCATTCATGCCACTAAAAAGAAATTTTGGGAAATAGAATTCAACAAAATAAAACACGAAAAGGAAACGAAAACTGAATCCATTTATACCCAAGGTGGACCGATTACTCCCAAGAATTATTACTACGGGAAAATAAATTCGTTGTTCAATATTGCTTATCGAAAGGGCTATTCATTTGTGATTACAGAAAAATCAATTAAAAACGGGATTGAAGTTTCTTTAAACACTTCGGTCGGTGCAAACATCGGTTTTTTGAAGCCTTACGATTTGTATTTAGTTTACGGTGATGTGAATGACCCTAATGTGCAAATTATTGCCCAAAGCTACTCTGCAGGCAATGCAAATTATTTTTTAAATAAAATATCTGGGCAAGAAACCATTTATAGTTATGCAGGTTTTTGGGATGGGATTTTTAAAACCATTCCAGTGCTTGGTGCTACGGCAAAAATAGGTTTAGCATTCGATTGGGCAACTTTTGATGATAATATTACATCGCTCGAAGTAGGCTTTATTGTGGATGCTTACGCTCTAAATATTCCTTTGATGGCAACTGCAAAAAATCATCAAATTTTCCCTGCTTTATATGCCAGTTTTAGAATTGGCAACAAAAAATAGAATTGTTTTTGTTGAACTTTTTTTGCAAAAAACAGTTTTAAGTTTTACAAAAGACGCAAGCAAAATTTTCAAATTGGCAGGGTTGAATTATGTTTGCAGAAATCTTTTTCAATAATTATCTAAACAAAAAATAAAATGGCAAACGTATTTACAGACGCAAATTTTGAAACAGAAGTAATGAAAAACAACCAAGT
>CAIQHW010000580.1 GCA_903871715.1 uncultured bacterium | reverse complement strand
TTGTGCAATCTAAAAACCACTTAACCTCATGCGCAAATTCAAATTTCCTGATTACACTAAAGTAATCATGTTCCTTACTGTAATGAATCTTATCATTATGACCATACGGAATTGGTACGTTGATAACACGGTGTTTAATTTTTTGTGGCGAAATTTATGGTCGAGTTTCTGCCCCTTGCTGGTAGCCACTTTGATGGTTATCTTTAATGCAAAAATAAATAAGTTTTTCTTTTGGATTGGATGTTTTGTATGGTTGATTTTTTATCCTAATGCACCATACATGATTAGTGATTTAATCCACAACAGTTTAGACCCATCAAAAATTCCAAACCAAATTATTTATGACACTATCATAATTTTTTCAATTGCGATGTTATCGCTTTTTTATGGTTTCATTTCGATGAAAATCATTTTCAATCTAATCTTTAGTCGTTACAATAAAATAGTAGCAAATGCTGCCATTACTGTAACATTGATATTAAGCAGTGTTGGTTTTTATATGGGCAGATTATTAGCCTCGGGCATTCCTTATGGCAACGGATTATTGTATTCATGGGAATTATTTATTCATCCAATTGTTGTGCTAAAAGTAGTTTGGCATGCTCTCTTCCCAATTGGACAACATATCCCTGATTACTTGCTAATGTTACTTTTTGGCATTGTGCAATATATGGTGATGATAATGATGAAAGATGTAAGCAATATTCAAAACGTTGAAGTAAGTGATACTTCAGCAAACTAATTTTCTAAAAAAATATTTAAAATAAAATCTGAAAATCATGACTGATTTAAAAAAAGTAACTTACTTGTCTGCATCTATTTTAGCAATTATTTTTTTACCATGGTTAGGTTCTTACATAAACTTTAGTGGTGTGTTTCCACCACATTTTTTTGACTACCCCATGTTAGCACCCATGAGTAAATCAGGGTTTAGTTGGCCTGTATTTATTGTGTGTATTTGTTTATTTATTGGTGTAATTGCGTTGTATGTTTTTCCGAGTTTATTCGGTTTCAAACAACAACCAATTGAGCCACGAAAGCCAGTTGTAAAAGTAAAATGGCCTATTTGGTTTTGGATTGGTTTATTTTTTTGGGGCAGTGCTTTGTTTCTTTTATGGACAAAAGCAACCGCACCAAAGTGGTATTTACATTGGAGCGATATGCCATTGTTTTGGGGCTTTGTATTAATGTTAGACGGATGGGTTTATGTTCGCAATGGAGGTAAATCTTTAATCAGAAATGTGCCGCAAGAAATTGTAGCAATAGGAATTGTATCTGCTGGTGGTTGGATGTTGTTTGAATATTTAAACTTCTTCGTGCACTTTGATTGGTACTATCCATTTGGAAATATTATTTCACAAGAACAATTTTTATTGTACGCTATTTTAATTTCATCAGGCTTGCTCACAGTGGCTTTTGAATGGTATAGTTTGTTTCAAACATTTCCGATTTTTAAAAACAGATTTTCAAACGGTATAAAAATTATTATTCCTGAAAAGTTGAAAAACTATCTGATTTATTTATCGCTTTTCTTTTTGATTGCATCAGGCATTTGGCCAAATATTTTTTTCTGGTCATTGTGGTTAGCACCTGCTTTACTGTTAGCCTTAGTGATTGACAAATGCGGTGTTTGGTCGCCGCTAAGAGCCATTGGACAAGGCAATTGGAATCCTGTTTTAGTTTTTGCACTCACTTATTTTTGCGCTGGTTTGGTGTTAGAATGTCAGAATTATTTTAGCGCTATTCATGCGGCTGACAGAACAATAACTTTCACCACAGCCCCGGCTTATTGGCAATATGATTTACCTTACATCAACGATTTTCATTTGTTTGAAATGCCTGTGGTTGGCTTTATGGGTTATTTGCCATTTAGCGGCTATTGCTGGCTTTGGTGGATTGCTTGCGCCACTATCATGGGTATTGATTCTAAATTTTTTAAAGAAGAACCCTTGGAACCAAATTATGTGAAGTAATTTATTTGCAAACTAAATTCATCAAAACCTAATCAATGAAAAAAATATTTCTAC
>CAIQHW010000579.1 GCA_903871715.1 uncultured bacterium | reverse complement strand
GCCAACAACCACTGTTGGTGCGCTTTACTATTATTGTGTAGTTACTAATTCAAATAATTGCACCACTACCAGCAATGTTTCGGGACAAATAAATACTTTGGCATTGCCAACATTTTCTACACAACCATCTACATCTATACAAAATAATTGTTTGAGCAGTACTGCTACAAACCTTACTGTTACTGCATCGGCTGGCAGTGGTGCGATTTCAAAATATGAATGGTATAGCAATGTGAGCAATTCGAATAGCGGTGGCAATTTAGTAGCAACTACTAATACATCTTCTACAACATCTAATTATTCACCGCCAACAACCACTGTTGGTGCGCTTTACTATTATTGTGTAGTTACTAATTCGAATAATTGCACCACTACCAGCAATGTTTCTGGACAAATAAATACTTTGGCATTGCCAGTAATGAGTAGTGCCTCATCAAAAACATTATGTAGCAATACAGCAATTAGTTTATCGCTTGGCAGTAACATCGCTTCAAATTATGTTTGGGTAGCTACACCAAATGGAAGTGTATCTGGAGAAAGTACTTCCAACCAAACTTCCACAACAATAACTGATGTGATTACAAATACAACCACAACCAATCAAATTGTTGTTTATTCAGTAACTCCTACTTCAACTTTTGGAAGCTGTGTTGGAACAACACAAACAGTAAATATTACCATCAAACCCGAACCCGTAATGAGCAGCGTCAATAATAAAACTTTGTGCAGCAATATTCCCATTGCATTGTCGCTAACAAGTGCTTTAGCAGCAAGCTACGATTGGAGTGCCGCACCAAATGGAAACATATCTGGCGAAAGTACATCAACTCAAAACAGTTCTATAATAAGTGATATAAATAGAAATTTTACGACCACTGACCAAACTGTTGTTTATTCAGTTACTCCTACTTCATCAATTGGAAATTGTGTAGGTGCAACACAAACTGTGAATATAACTGTTCATGCAGAGCCAATTATGAGCAACGCTACCAGCAACACAATTTGCAGTGATATGCCTATCAATTTAAATCTTACAAGTGTCTTAGCTTCAAATTATTCGTGGTTTTCATTACCAAATTCAAACACTGCAAAAAATAGTTTAACAGTTCAAAGTTCATCCACCATTACTGATACCATCCATAACAAAACTGGTTTGGTTCAACATGTTTTTTATAAAGTTACTCCAACTTCATTAGCACATTTTTGTAAAGGAGATACACAAATGGTTACAATTGTTGTAAACCCCAAACCCGTTATTGATACTATCTTTGGTGGCAATACATGTTTTGGCAATTCAATTCCGATGACCGCCCAGTCTCATAATTCTATTGGCACTATCGCTTATTCGTGGCTATATTCTTTAGCGCCAACTTACACAGCGGCGCAACATCTTTCTAACAACGCTGCTCAAAATCCAATTTTTAATGCCTTTCAAAATCCGCTACACGACTCGGTTTACAACTACTATTTAATTATTCACGATGCTAATCAGTGCTATGATACCAGCAAAATTGCATTTCCGGCCAAAGCCATGGTGCATTCAAAACCAGCGTTAACCAATTTGGTTGATACTGTTATTTGTTGGAACACAGTTGCTAATTTAGGATTAACACAACCTTTAGATTCTGCTGGCACAGCCAGTTTCAATTATAGTTGGGCATCATTAAGTCCTTCGCCAAATAATTCGGTTAATTATTTAAGTGCCGCCAATTCATCCCGAACATTGTTTAATAAAACATCGCAAAATCCAAATTTGATTGATTCTGTTTATTACTTTCGATTAATTGTAACCGACGCAAACACTTGTAAAGACACGGTTTTACAGCACATCACCATCCATCCTCTACCAATTATTGATATGCTTTCAACCGATTCTATTTGCTTTGGAACAACAAAAGTATTGCAACAACATGTATCAAATTCCAGCTTCAATTTGCAATATAATTGGTCGCCAAATGCTGATTTATCAAGTGTTTCAGTTGCTAATCCAATTTTTAATTCAGGATTAACAACTAATCCAACCAGCAATCAAATTTACAATTATAATCTTTCGGTAACTGATGGAAATAATTGCAGGAGTTATAATCAAGCAACGCCAAACACGGCATCAGTATTGGTTTTTCATACACCAGCTACACCAATAGTAACCAATCATCCAGCATTAACATTGTGTCAATTTACCGACAATCAAAATTTTGAAGCCCATGGCGAAACAGGATATGCGCTCAATTATTTGTGGCGAATTGTAAATCAAAATGCTGCTATAAAAAACAACGATTCTACTCAAAGCAATTGCATCATCAGCTTCAACCAATCCACCACAACAGCTTTGGTGTTATATCGCACCACAGTGCAAGCTTCGCATCTTTGTTCAAAAGATACGACTATCAATTTTATCATCAATCTAAATCTGAATGGTGATTTGTGTGGAAACGTAGTGCCAAAGCCCGATACAAACGGGTTAGTGTGTTTAAATAATTATCCAATAGTTGATAGTTTTAGATGGGGCTACAATAGTTTACCATCGCTTACCTCTTTTGTTGATTATTCAACAAATGGAAGCAATCAATATTACAACTGCAATTATAAAGATGCCACCAAAAAATATTGGGTGCGGCTTTATAAAAAAGGTTGTTATACCCAATCATTTTATGGAGAAACCTGCGGTGCAACAGGCATTTCGAGCATCATAGAAAATAATTTGGGCATCATCATTTCGCCAAACCCGGTAAATGATTTTTGTAAAATTTCATTCAACAACAATTTTTTGGGCAATGTAAAAATTAAATTGTTGGATATTTTAGGAAGAGAAATTTTGCAAAAAAATGTGGTGGTAAATGGCAACAACAATTTTATAAATGTTGATTTATCAAAAAAATTGTCAGGCATTTATCTGCTGCAAATAAGCGATGAAAGCCAACATCAACAATCTGCAAAAATTGTGAAACAATAATTTTAAACAAAACGAAACCATTGAAAAAGTTGTTGTTCATGGCCTTGCAGTTGCTTGTTGCCAAGCCAAGTTTTTGTGAAAACAACCAACAAAAATATTACGAACTGATTTTAAAAACCGATACTTTGGTAAGCAGCTATGTAAAATATAGCACTTTTGCCAGCATCAACGATATGAAAATAAACAGCCATTATATTCATCAATTTAAGCAGCTTTTTACAAGCGATGCCACACTTTGCGATGAATTGTTGCCAGCTTATTTTGATGATAATGTAGAAACGCCATATCAAATTGTGGACCGCAAAATTGATATTTATACCAACT
>CAIQHW010000578.1 GCA_903871715.1 uncultured bacterium | reverse complement strand
AAGTTTACATAATCTTCTTCCAATCCATCATAACAACCACCAGTCGCCGGATTGTAAATTATTTGCTGCAAATGATTGTTACCCAAAAACCAATCAAATGCAGTTTGAATTTTAGCAAAATAATCTTCTACTTTAAAAACACTGTAAAATTTACTCAAAGCGATTATTGTGTAAGCCACGTCAATCGGCTGTTCGCCACCATTTATTTTCCTAATTAAAGCATCGTCTTTTTTCATCCAACTTTTATTTGAAATTACATTCAATGTGTTTTCATTAAATGTTTTAAACAATAAAAAATCAAAAGATGCTTTTGCGATTTCTTTGTAGGTAATTTCTTCGGTTGCCAAATAAGCGCACAGCAAGGCTTCTGGCAAAATGCTGTTGGCATAGGTTAAATAACTTTCAAACCACAACCAATCTTTGGTAGCTTCATGGCGATACATCTGCACTAATCGGTTGGCTAATTCTTTTATCAGTAAAACATTTTCCACTGAATAATTTTTGCTGTTGTAGTAATGTAAACCTTTGATGACAAAAGCCATTGCACGAGTGGAATGAATTTTACTCAAACTTAAAAATGCTTTTTGCAAAATCATTTCTGCTTCTTCAGTTAATTCATTTGGCAAAATTTCATTCAATGAAATTAAATAGCCTAAAGCCCAAATTGCTCTTCCATTCGAGTCTGCAAGGTTGGTTGAATGATTTTGGTCGGTAAAAATTTTATCAGCATTTACATAATTCAAAAAATATCCTTCGGGTTGCAAACAATGTTTGATGAAGTTTAAATAAATCGCAATGCGCTCTAAATTGCTTTCATCCTTTGTCAATTCATAATGTTGACAAAGCGCTATCATGGCTCTGGCATTATCATCCAAAGTATATCCAGAATTCATGTCAGGCTCGGCAATAACCGAAAATTGAATCATGCCAAAATCAGTTGTCATTTTTTTTATGTGCTCTAAATTTATGCCTGGTACTTTATAATATAAATTCCATTCACCTTCCGAAATTTTTGAAAACAATTGCGCATGAGCAATCGCTGAATTTTCCCAAGCCGTAGAAGCCATGCTGTGTAAGCCATTGGAAGAAATATTTTTTCGTAGCTGCTCATCGTGCAATAAATCATTTACAGCTACACCTAATTGAACTGAATTTTCAAAATCAATGATTATTCCTGCGTCATTTTTTAAAACTTCACGGGCATGAGGAATAGGCGTTGAAATCACTGGACAACCACAACTGATGGCATAAGAAAAAGTGCCACTCACTGCTTGATTTGGGTCTTTTGAAGTGAACAAATAAATATCAGTGAGCTGCAAATAATCTAATAAAACTGGCAACGGTAAAAATTGATTAATGAACCGAACATTAGATTCCAAGCCTAATACAGCCACTTTTACTTCCAACATGTTGCGATATTTTTCGCCTTCGTTTTTCACAACCGATGGATGCGTTTTGCCGATGATTAAAAACAAAACATCGGGATTTGTTTTTACAATTTCAGGTAATGCATTCAATGTAGTTTCAATACTTTTTCCTGAACTTAATAATCCGAATGTTGATAAAATTGTTTTGCCTTCCACTTGATATTTTCTTTTCAAGATTTCTTTATCCATTGGCGAAACTAAATGAGTACCATGCGGAATGACAATAATTTTTTCTTTCACAATGCCATAATCATTCGTTAAAATATCAGATGAAGTATTGGTCATCACCACTATAAAAGTAGCTTCGGCAGCTATTTGTAGCACTTTAGATTTTAATGATTTATCAGGCGTGGGCAAAACTGTATGAAACACAATCACAATCGGTTTATTGATTTCATTGAGCAATTGCTGAAAATCATTTTCATTTTTTTGAAAAAAACCAAACTCATGTTGAACCAAAACCATCCAAATATTTTCATCTCGATTTATTGAATTAGCTAATCGAACAAATGAATTTTGATGGTCGGTGTTTAAAAAATATTTTATGTCGTCATTGTAATCGTGTTTTTCATTTTCTGATTCCAAAGCGCACAAACTAATTTTAAATGACTGATGAAATTTGTTGTTCAATGCTTTCACCAAATCCTGTGAGTAAGTAGCAATGCCACATTCACGAGGAGGAAATGAAGTAATAAATAAGACTTCCGGCAATTTCTTTTCAATATCCGAAACAGAAATTCCATTACCCGAGTATCTTTTAAAACTTGGATTATTCAGCAATAAGCTGTTGTGATTTTTTTCAATTTCAATTTTCATGAGAAGTTTTGTTTTGTAATAATTCTTTTAACAAGGCAGATACACTAAGCGATGCGCAAGCAATTTGTTCATCAGCTGCGCCATAATAAATAAAGAGAGTGTCGTCGAAAACCGCTGCACCAGTGGGAAAGCAAACATTATTCACTTCACCTTTTAGCTCCCAAGTATACTCTGGTTTAAATAATGGATAAGGTAATCTGGCAATTTCTTT
>CAIQHW010000577.1 GCA_903871715.1 uncultured bacterium | reverse complement strand
GCTGCCGTTGGAGCTGCTGTATTAGCTGCATCCTGCGCCATTGAAAGATTAGATAACAAAACAGCTGCTGTCATTAGCAACAATGATTTTCGGTTTTTTAAGAAAGAAAACAATTTCATATCGTTTGTTTTTAGTTCGTTTATTTTTTGAAATCCGTAATTCATATTTTTCGATAGCACACTGATTGAACTGATTTTTTATGATTAAAACGGATTTTAAAATCTGGATAAATCCATCACATACGTTTAATCCGTGTGCTATTCTATTTTCAAATTATTGCAAAGGCATGTTGGCTAATTCATCCACATGTTCTTTTCTCATTCTTTTCACAACAACTAATAATGCCATGAAAAATGCGAAGAAGATTATCAGTGAAGCGATGGGATAAATGGCAGCATAGTGCATATTATCAGCGTATTGTTTGATGAATTTGAACATGACAGAAATAGTTTTTAGTCTTTTTTTTACGCCACAAAACTATTTGCATCAACAGTTGATGACTATGATGATCATCAAAACAAAAGATGATTTTAATCAGTGATTAAAATGGAATGGGAATATTAAATAACGCACAAACTCCTTCAAAGTTTCTACTGGCTTCAATTGCTGTGCTTTCGCCAAAATAAATATTCGCTCAAAATAATGAGCAATGTACTGATGATAGAGCTTAAAAATATTTTGATAAACGTGAAATAAAATTTAGTAAAACTCCATACTTCCAAAATAAAGAAAATAAAATGGTGAATAAAAATCAACACAAAGGCATACAAAATAAAATTGAGTACGCCTGTTTTATCAATTGATAATTCTTCCAAATCATCCGTATCATTTTGCGGAAAAATGGTGCTGATAATAAATGGTCGAATAAATGCGATAAACACGGATGAAAAAGCATGTAAACCTGCATTGTTGCTGAATGAGCCAACGCTGTATCCCATCACAAAAGCCAATAATAAATTTGCCCATTGCGGAAAATTTAAGGGCAACAATAAAATGAATAATGGATAAAAATACGGATTCATCAAGCCGCTTAATTCGATATTATCAAGCACTAAAACTTGAAACAGCAAATAAAAAACGAAGCGAATAAATAAGCGTACGTAAATATTATTCATCATGAATTTTAGAAAGTAAAGTGTCGGTTTGCGCTCTGAGCAATGATTTCACCACATACACATAATCCAACGAATAGAAATCGGTACTCAATTTTACTTTGATGTCGTAAAAATTTTTTCCGTTTACCAATTCAAATTCTTTGATGCGACCAACCATTAAATGTGGCGGATAAAACCACGATTCGCCGCTAGTAAAAACAGTGTCGTTTACCTTCAATTTGATGTGTTTTGGCAAATCATCAATAGATGTTGTGGTAGCATCATAACCCTTCCAATACATGCTCACAAAATTGCCGCCATTTACTTTTACGCCCACTTTTGATTTACTATTTAACACCGAAATAACCACACAAAAATCAGCCGAAACATCTTTCACAATGCCTACTACGCCGTGGTCGCATATAACACCCATGTTTTTGCGAATGCCATTTTTATAGCCTTTATCTAAAACAATGTAGTTGTTAATTCGATTGGTTTCGTTGTTGATTACTCGGGCAAAAATATATTGGTATGCGGCTTTTTTATTGCTATCAGCAACAATTTTTGAACTGTCTTTTGTTGTCACAAATGAGTAGGGTTCATTGGCTCTTAATCGGCTATTTTCTTCAGCCAGACTATCGTTTATTTTTTGTAGATTGATAAACGTAAATGCTTGGTGCGATTTGTTTAAAATGCTACCTACAACTTGGTTGGAACTGTTGATGTAGGCTGATTTGTGAAATGAACTTTCTTGAACAATTAAATAACCACTCATAATTTCGAGCAGTAAAAAAAGAATGTATTGAAAATGCCTGAAAAGAAATTGGAATAAATTCCGCATTGATTTTTGTTAAACAATTTGAAGTAAAAAATGCTTCAAAAAATTTTGAAGCATTTTTTATCAGCTCATTAAAAATGGGTATTTGTGAATATTTTTCAAAGCAATGCCAGTGCCTCTAACCACAGCTCTTAAAGGGTCATCAGCCACATGCACAGGCAATTTAGTTTTTGTGCCTAATCGTTTATCCAAACCTCTCAACAATGCGCCACCGCCAGTTAAATACAAACCTTTTCGATAAATATCTGATGCCAATTCAGGGGGCGTAGTTTCCAATGCTTTTAAAATGGCTTCTTCAATTTTTGAAATGGATTTATCCAATGCTTGTGCAATTTCAGAATAAGTAACCGTAATTTCTTTGGGAATGCCAGTCATCAAATCTCTTCCACTCACTCTAAAATCATCTGGTGGGTTATCCAACTCGGTCAAAGCCGAGCCCACATTGATTTTGATTGATTCGGCAGTTCGTTCGCCAATTAAAATATTGTGCGCTTTGCGAACATACTCAATAATATCAGCCGTAAATTCATCACCAGCCACACGAATACTTTGGTCGCAAACAATACCTGCCAATGCAATGATGGCAATGTCGGTAGTGCCACCGCCAATATCAATAATCATATTGCCCACAGGTTCCTCCACATCAATACCAATGCCTATTGCAGCCGCCATTGGTTCGTGAATTAAATACACTTCTTTGCCACCAGCTTGTTCTGCACTATCTCTTACTGCACGTTTTTCAACTTCTGTAATTGCACTTGGAATGCAAATCACCATTTTCCAACTTGGTGTAAACAGCGGTCGCTTTGGATTAATCAACTTAATCATTTCACGAATCATGCTTTCGGCAGCGTTGAAATCGGCTATCACACCATCTCTTAGTGGTCGAATAGTTTTTAAATCTTCGTGTGTTTTTTCGTGCATTTGCATCGCACGTTTGCCCACGGCAATTACTTTGCCCGTTAATTTATTAATTGCTACAATCGAAGGTTCATCTACCACCACTTTATCGTTGTGAATAATTAAGGTATTGGCAGTACCTAAATCAATTGCAATTTCTTGCGTTAAAAAGTTAAACAAAGCCATAATAGGGCATTTTTTAGAACTGCAAAAGTTGTTGTTTTTTTTAGCATTTTATACATTTTTGAGGAAATAATTTAAAATCATTTTGGTAAAAAAAACTTGTTGGCTTTTGCGCAGAACAAATAAAAAATTCCAAGCCGTTTTCACAACTTGGAATTTTTTGCCACGAAATATTGCAGATTCGCACACATCAAATAATAGCCATCGCATGCGCCACATCGCTAAAAGCCCCAATGCCTGCATGATTTATGGCAGCTACACGAAACCAGTATTTAGTGCCAGCTACCAAACCAACATAATCAAACTTCGCAGCCGTCGGATTGCCAACAGTAACCCAACCTGTTGTTGCATCAGCTACTGTAGTAGCTTGCAACACATAGGTTCTACTGCCTTTTACCGATTTCCATTTTAAATGGATAGTGCCACCATTCATAGCAATAGCCATTAAATTAGTGGGTGCATTTAATGTTTGATTACTTTTTGAACCATGACCACGAACCGAAAAACCACTGCTTAAAATTTTTGTAGCATCGCCACCACTGGTCGTTTGCACATAACTTGCCAACAGCTTCATGTTATCCAACAGCGTTTGTTTTTTCACCTTTGTTGCCGCCGTAAGGCTTTTGCCGCCATCCAATGCTGCTTCATAAGCATTTTCCAAAGCAGTGATGTTGGGCGTAATGACCGAACCGAGCGAAGGGGCTGGTGTTACATAGTTGGCATTACCTGTCATTTTTAAAACTATTCCTTTGCAGTATTGCACCAATTTAGGAACATTTAAACCACTAAAACCAAATTTTACATAAATCATTTTGATAAAAATTTTGCGCCTGTGCAGCAAATTTTTGATTTAGGTGTTGCGCTTAAGTGGCAGGGGCTGGCAGTTGTTTTTTTGATTGAATGAGTGTAACAATAGGTTGTTAGCTACTCCATCGTTTTTTCTGCACAGTCAATCGAGCTATCGCTTCGGTGAACAGATAAATACTTGCTGGGCAAGCATTGTTAATAATACATGTATACGATTATAAAGTCGAAAAAGTTTCAAAAATGGTTACATTTAACAAGGTTTTAAATAGTTAATTTTTTGTTAAATGAAAAACCAGCAATAAATTTTCAAACAAGCCAACAAGTGAAATATTGATTTGCTGAAACAAATACTTCTTCGGTTCAATCGTTTCAAATGAGTTCGGAGCGTTAAATTTTTTCGTTCAACATGATTAGTAGTGAATGCTTTTGAGCAATGCT
>CAIQHW010000576.1 GCA_903871715.1 uncultured bacterium | reverse complement strand
CGCCAGCAGCTTGTATAATTGTTTTTGCTATGGCTAATCCTAATCCTGTGCCTGATGATTTTGTAGTAAAATTAGGGTGAAATATTTTTTCCAATTTATCTTCTTCAATGCCGGAACCATTATCTATCACTTTGATAATTACTTTATCACTTTCACATTTTTCCGACACGATTATTTCGCCATTATTTTCTTCAGGAATGGCTTGCACCGCGTTCAACACTAAATTATTAAACACACTCAACAATTGATTTTTATCAGCATTAATCAATGCTTCATCGCTTTCATTTTTCAAAACAATTTTTACCGAAGGATTTTGTTTGCCAAAAAGTGTGGTTACATTTTTCAACAATTCTATCACATTAAACACTTCGGCATTCACTGATGAAATTCGTGCAAACTGCGAAAACTGTGTAGCAATTTCTGCTAAATTATCAATCTGCTCCACCAATGTTTTTGAAACTCGAAGCGATAATTCATTCACATCTTCGCGTTTTTCTTTGATGGCACGTTCCAACATTTGAATGTGCAATTTCATGGGCGTTAACGGATTTTTTATTTCATGTGCCACTTGCTTCGCCATCTCTCTCCAAGCCGATTCTCGTTCGTTTTGCGCCAATTTTTCAGCACTACTTTCTAACTCCAAAATCATCTTGTTATACTCTTGCACCAAGTCGCCAATCTCATCGTGGTGGCTCCATTCAATCATTTCATTCTTTTTTCCCAACTTCAATTCGCTCATTTTATTTTTGATAATTGCAAACGATTTTGTTAGATTATTGGAGATAAAATAAGAAATGAAAACAGCCAGCAAAAGCAGCAACACATAAACATTTGTTAGCGTAATCAACAAATTATTAAAGTCGTCCGTCAACTCTTTTTCGCGAAAAAAATACGGCACATTTAAAATGTAGCGCACATGAAATTGCTCATCGCTGATGGGAATATAAGCCGATAAAAAAATGAGATTTCCAATTTTTTCGTTCTTAAAAATCAGCGAATGATTGGCGTTTAAAATATCGTACAAAACATCAAATCTGATTTTGGGATTAAGAATATTGGTTTCATAAATCAGCGGTTGTGAAGTAGAAATTAAATTGCCGTGCACATCATACAAGTTAATATCCACATCGTGAACATCTGATAAATGCTGGATAATTTCATTCATCGAATTTTCTTGCAACGAAAAATTTGATGAATTTGGTGTATGCTTTTCAATGCTTTGTTGCAAATCTTTTTGCACATTATTAATCTTAACCGTTAAATTAATGTGCAACAAATTTTGCAGCTGCGTATTGGAATAATACGCAAATAAAAAAGCAGTGCAACATAACGTAAACAAGATGAGCAGCGAAATTGCCAACAACATTTTGTTGCGAAATGAAGAACGATTGAAGAAAATAAATTCTTCGGCATGATATATTGCAAATCGAAAAATCAGAAAGATGGAAGACAAAATAATGATGGCGCAAAACAGCGAAAGCAACTGAAAAATTCCTTTGTTGTAAACACTTAACCACACGATTTTTCCTTGTTCGGGTTGAATGAGCAAATGCAAATAATTGTTTTCAACAAACGAAAAATTGCTTTTACTTTTTGCTAGAAAATCATCGCTCAATTTTAGCGGATAAGTGAAATTGCCCGATTGCTTTGTTAAAATTCCATTATTGAAAACAGCATAATCTAATTGGTCAAAAGCCGCATCATCGCTATATTTCTGCTGAATAACCAACGATGGATAAATGGTTTCCCGTTTGGAGAAATGATTGGCAAACGACACTAAAATTTTACCCACCAATTTATTTTTCTCCACAAAATTTATTCTGGCGTAATAATGATTTTCACGTTTTTTATTAGCGAAATAAAACAAGCCATGTTCAATCGAATCATCATCTTTCCAAAGCGAATCATTCAATCTTTTTTCACCAGCATAAAATTTATTTTGACCATCGTACACCGCAATTCTAACCACATATTTTTCAAAATATCCGTTGAAATATTTTTGCTTTAAATAGTTCAACAAT
>CAIQHW010000575.1 GCA_903871715.1 uncultured bacterium | reverse complement strand
TCTGTCACATTGGGTTGTGCGTTCTCTTCTGCTTTGCAAAGATTACTTGCCCGATGTCTTTCAAGACGTGCCTTATCTTCTGCTTTTGTTTTGCAAAGATCACTTGCTTGATGTCTTTCAAAGTTTGCCTTTTTGTTTTTTACTATAAATGAATTAATTTTCTTCGTTCAAATCTCTTTCCACTTCGTCCATCAACACAATATCAATAGCTTCCGACACGGTTGGAAAAATTTGTAAAATGCTATCCAACTGACTAATTTTAATCAACTTCATCACATTTTCATTAGCACCAGCCATCACAAATGTGCCATTTGCTTGCTTGCAAACACGGTTACCCACTAACAATGCGCTCAATCCACTGGAATCAACAAAGCTTACTTTGCTCAAATCTAACACCATGTTTCGAACACCTTCTGCATGTAATGTTACTAATTCAGTTTTAAATTTTGTGGCGTTGATAGAATTTAATTTGTCTTCCAAAAGGGCCAGCAGACAGTATTTTTCTTGACGGTCGATAAAAAATTTCATACAGTTAACTTTGGTTTGTGAATAAACAACTGCCGTAAAAGTAGGGCTTAATTACATATTTCCAAACGCATCGGCTACCTTTATTTCACCAACTAAATGTTAGTGTTGAAAAAAATGTGCAAAAATATTTACGGCATAACGCAATAATATCAATGGTTTCAGCGTCTATCAAAGTGGCAGTAAAATCTTTTTGGTAAAATAATTGTTGTAATAAAAATGAAAACAAAAAACTAAAAAAAATGGAAGCAAAATTTTCGCCTAAAGTAAAAGAAGTTATCAATTACAGTCGTGAAGAGGCTTTGCGCTTAGGTCATGACTTTATTGGTACTGAACATTTGTTGCTCGGCTTAATTCGCGATGGCGAAGGTTTAGCAATCAAAATTTTAAAATCGTTAAAAGTGGAAATTGCCGATTTGCGAAAAAATTTAGAAAATTCGGTAAAAGAAAAAAGCAGTTTTACCACACCAAACGTAAACAATTTGCCATTAACCAAGCAAGCAGAAAAAGTGATGAAATTAGCCATGTTGGAGGCGAAAGCGCACCGCAGCGATATGATTGGCACCGAGCATTTGTTGTTGTCCATCTTAAAAAATAAGGATAACATTGCTACGCAATTGCTGAATAATTATGATGTAGATTATGAATTGTTCAATGCTGAATTGGGCATGATGAATGACAATTCACCCAACATCAAAAATGATTTATCAAACGAAGGAGCTGATGATGATTTTGATGATGAACCTAAGCCAAGCGGCATTGGCTCTACAAAAAAGCCAGTGGGCAATAGCAAATCGAAAACACCTGTGTTGGATAATTTCGGCAGAGATATTACCAAATTGGCAGAAGAAGATAAGTTGGATTCGATTGTGGGCAGAGAAAAAGAAATTGAACGCGTTTCACAAATTTTATCGCGAAGAAAAAAGAACAATCCAGTTTTGATTGGCGAACCAGGTGTGGGTAAAACCGCTATCATTGAGGGTTTGGCGATTTTAATTGTGCATCGAAAAGTAAGTCGTGTGTTGTTTAATAAAAGAATTGTGATGTTGGATTTAGCGTCGTTGGTGGCTGGAACCAAGTATCGTGGGCAGTTTGAAGAGCGCATCAAAGCGATAATGAATGAGCTGGAAAAAAATAAAGACGTGATTTTATTCATTGATGAAATTCACACCATCGTTGGAGCTGGCGGTGCAAGTGGCTCTTTGGATGCTAGTAATATTTTTAAACCAGCGTTGGCTCGGGGCGAACTGCAATGTATTGGTGCATCTACTTTGGATGAATATCGCCAATACATTGAAAAAGATGGCGCATTGGATAGAAGATTTCAAAAGGTAATTGTTGACCCACCTTCGCCCGAAGAAACAGTTGAAATTTTGAAAAATTTACGACCCACTTACGAAGAGTTTCACAATGTAACTTATAATGATGAAGCACTTGAAAATTGCGTAAAGATGAGCGTACGCTACATTACAGACCGATTGCTGCCCGATAAAGCCATTGATGTATTGGATGAAGTGGGTGCACGTGTTCATTTGAAAAATATACACGTGCCAGCAGCAGTGCTGGATTTGGAGAAGGACATTGAAAAAATTAAGGACGAAAAAAATGTGGTGGTAAAATCGCAACAATACGAAAAAGCAGCACAGCTAAGGGATTCGGAGCGACAGTTGGAAGAGCAATTAGAAGCCGCCAGAAAAAAATGGGAAGAAGAAAGTAAGAGTATGCGCTACCCAATTACAGAAGATGATATTGCCGAAGTAATTGCGATGAGTACGGGCATTCCTGTAAAACGAATTGCACAAAAAGAAAGCGACAAATTGTTGCTGATGAAAACCGATTTAACCAAGCAAGTGGTAGGGCAAGAAGAGGCGGTGTTGAAGGTGGTGAAAGCCATTCAGCGAAATCGTGTGGGATTAAAAGACCCTAAAAAACCGATTGGCACCTTTATGTTTTTAGGACCAACAGGTGTTGGTAAAACCGAGCTAGCAAAGGCATTGGCAAGATATTTATTCGACACCGAAGATGCTTTGATAAGAATTGACATGAGCGAATACATGGAAAAATTCAACGTAACTCGTTTGGTGGGTGCGCCTCCGGGCTATGTGGGTTATGAAGAAGGTGGACAATTGACTGAAAAAGTTCGTCGCAAACCATACAGTGTGGTGTTGTTGGATGAAGTGGAAAAAGCACATCCCGATATTTTCAATGTGTTGTTGCAAGTATTTGACGATGGCATTTTAACAGATGGTTTGGGAAGAAAAATTGATTTTAAAAACACCATTATTATAATGACATCTAACATTGGTGTACGACAATTAAAAGACTTTGGAAGTGGCGTTGGCTTTGGCACTGCTGCAAAAGAAGCTCAAAAAGAAGACCAAGCAAAAAGTGTAATTGAAAAATCTTTGAAGAAAACTTTTTCGCCAGAATTTTTAAATCGTGTGGATGAAATGATTGTGTTCAATTCGTTGGGCAAGGCTGAAATTCATAGCATTATTGATATTGCTTTGGAAAGTTTGTTGAAACGAATTCACAATTTGAAAATGGAAATGGAAATTACCGAAGCTGCAAAAGATTTTATTGGCGAAAAAGGTTACGACCCCGAATATGGTGCAAGACCGTTACACAGAGCCATTCAAAAGTGGTTAGAAGACCCATTAGCCGAAGAATTATTGTCATTAAATCCAAAAGAAGGCGATGTATTATTGGTGGATAAAAAGGCCGAAGAAGATAAATTGTTCATTACTTTAAAAGGCGGTAAAGAACCAAAAAAGTCGAAGAAAGAATCGAAAGAGTAAAATAAAAAAGGAAGCAATTTGCTTCCTTTTTTATTTATGTACCAATAGAGAATCATATAATTAATTACTGGGGGTTTCATCTGAAGTTGTGGTATTAATTTCTGTTTCTGCATTGGGTGTTGCTGAAGTATCATTTGGCGATATAATTGGGTTGCCATTTTCATCTAAAGCAATTTCAGTTTCTGCTTCCATTTCATCCAATTTGGTAACTGCTGCAATTTCATCACCTTCATC
>CAIQHW010000574.1 GCA_903871715.1 uncultured bacterium | reverse complement strand
AATTGCGACACCAAGTTTTTTAAGTTGCATACAAATTGATAAACGCAAATTAACGCAAAATTATTTTCTTAAAAATAAATGCGCTTGAAATATAGCGTTGAAGCCAGTTGCAAAGAAATTCATTTTCTCTCAAAACATTTTTTGGGGAGCTAAAAAAATCCGTGAATATCTTTTCAATCCGTGTCATTCGTGTTCTATTTCTCTGCGAAAAATATTTTGGCGTCAACATTTTTCTTACTTTTGAACAACACAAAAATTGTTTTCATCATGAAAATCTCAACTCAAATTTTTATTGCTGCTGCATTTTTTACAACACTTTTTTCGGCTTGCAACCCAACGCAATCGCAATTGGCAAAAGAAAAAGAACGCACCGAAACCACTGTAAAACAAAGCGTTGAGCCGATGCAAAAGCAAGTGGAGCAATTAAAAAATGAAGTAAAAATTGCCGAACTAAAATCTGATTTGGCCATGGCGCAAATGCAATTAGAAAATTTGCAAACACCAAAAGAAACGAAAACGCAAGACCAACAAAACACCGAAATTTCAACGCTTACTTCAAAAATCAGCGATTTGCAAAATCAAATTAGTGGTTTGCAAAATCAAAATGCATCGGCTGAAAGTACAGCAACCCAAAGCGATTCAACACAAAAAAAATAATTTCGTAAAAATATTTTTTCAAATAGAATACACCATTTCAATTCATCATTCCATCACATTGTGAAAGAAAAAGCACCAGCAAAAAAACCTTACACAGGCAGCAAACGCAATAAGCCTACATCTTCGCCTGACAAAGGCAAAAAGAATTTCAACAAAAAATCGGCTGTGGTTGAAAAACGCAAACCAGTGGTGGTGCAAAAAAAATCCAGTAAGAAAACAAACACTGTTTCAAAACCTTTGGTGGATAAAGGTTTGAAGTCAACAGATGACTCGATGCGATTAAATCGGTTTTTGGCTCATGCTGGAATTGCTGCTCGACGAAAAGCCGATTTGTTGATTGCTAGTGGCGTAGTAACGGTTAATAATTTGGTGGTAAAAGAAATGGGCTATCGAGTGAAACCCACTGATGTAGTGAAGTTTAAAGGAAAAATTGTAAAACCAAAAACCAATTTTGTTTACATTTTATTGAATAAACCAAAAGACACCATCACGACCGCCAGCGATGAAAAAGGCAGAAAAACTGTATTGGAAATTGTTGCAAGCGCAACTGACGAAAGAATTTTTCCAGTGGGCAGATTGGATAGAAATACAACTGGTGTTTTGTTACTGACCAACGATGGCGACATGGCACAAAAACTTTCTCATCCATCATTTGAGGTGGATAAAATTTATCACGCCACATTAGATAAACCTTTGCTGGCAGAGCATTTTGAGCAAATTAGAAATGGTGTAACTTTGGAAGATGGTTTTGCAAAAGTGAATGATTTGGGCTACCCAGATTTGAAGGATAGAACGCAAGTGGGTATTGAAATTCACATTGGTAAAAATAGAATTGTGCGCCGATTGTTTGAACATTTTGGTTATCAAGTGGTGAAGTTGGATAGAGTGATGTATGCTGGATTAACAAAAAAAGATTTGACTCGTGGCAGACATCGAATGTTGACTGAATTAGAAATTGCACAACTGCGAAAAAAAACAAACTAATTTTTGATGACTGATGAATATTTTATGCAGCAGGCGTTGAAGCAGGCGCAGCAAGCATTTGATGAAAATGAAGTGCCAATTGGTGCGGTGGTAGTTTGTGAAAATAAAATTATTGGCAAAGGATATAATCAAGTGGAAAAATTGCATGATGCCACAGCACATGCAGAAATGATAGCTATTACAGCAGCCGAAAATTATTTAGGCAATAAATATTTACACAATTGCATTTTGTATGTAACTATTGAACCTTGTGTAATGTGCGCTGGTGCTATATCATGGGCGCAGTTGAGCAAAGTGGTTTATGGTGCAGTCGAAGAAAAATTTGGGTTCACAAAAATTGGTAAAAACATTTTTCACCCAAAAACGTTCGTCACAGGTTTTGTTTTGCAACAAGATTGCGCAGCGTTGATGAAAGATTTTTTTGTAAGAAAAAGAAATTGAGCCGAAACTTTTTTGAAAATAATATTTTTTAAAGTAGATTTTGGTTTTTGGGATCATATTTCATTTTTTAAGAAATTATAAACTATGAAAAACACCAAAATATTTAAGCTGCTTTCCAACTTTTCGCATCAGGAGCGGCAGCGCTTTTTAGATTTTTTAAAAAGCATTTACTTTTATCAAAACGATTATTTGGTGCGTTGTTTCGCAGCTTTGCTGCCTTCGTTGCAAAAAACAAAACCCATTTCACAAACAGATATAGAGGTTTGGAAAAAAATTTATCCTAATAAAAAGTTTGATAAAGCCCGCTTTCATCGGGTGTGTTCAGATTTGCTGAAAGAAGCAGAGCGCTTTTTAGCCTATTTTAAATTTGCTCAAAATAAATCGTTGCAAAATATTTTCACTTTGCAAAATTTGAATGAAAAACGTGCCATGGCACAACTACCTTATTATTTGAAGTTTGCTAATGATTTCAATGAAAAATCTGAAATTAAAGATGGAGAGTTTTATTATCATCAATTTTTAATTGCTGAACAACGATATATGTTTGATGTAAACAACAGCAATCGCACTGATAACAAGGCTTTGATTGAGTTGATTAACAATATTGATGTGTATTATTTGATTATAAAGCTGCAAGCTTTTTGTGCTGCACTTCATTATCAAAATGTTTCAAACCTAGATGTAGAGCTGCTTTTTATGGATGAAATTTTAATTCATCTAAAGAAAAAATCGTACAAAGAAATTCCTGTCATCAATATTTATTATCACATTTTATTAACACAATTGGAAAAAGAAAATGAGCAACATTTTCAAAATTTAAAATCGTTGTTGTTAGAAAATGGACATTTATTTCCACAATCGTTGGCTCGCGAAATGTATTCACATGCCATACAATATTGCATCAAAAAAAGTAATTCAGGTGCAATAAGCTATTACACCGAGTTGTTTAATATCTACAAAGAAACGTTGAAATTAGAATTGATTCAAACTAATGGAATGCTTTCTCCGCCTGATTTTAAGAACATTATTACTGTTGGTTTGCGAACTAATAATCACAAGTGGGTAGAACGTTTTATTCATCAATACAAGGAAAAATTGCCTGCCGACCATCAAGAAAATGCGTTTACTTTTTCTATGGCTCGAGTTTATTTTTTTAGAAAGGAATATGATAAAGTGTTGGAACTATTGCAGCAAGTGGAGTACGACGATGTTTTTTATTTGTTAGATGCGAAACTTACTTTGGTTAAAACTTTTTATGAACTAAAAGAATTTGAATCGTTAAGTGCTTTGTTGGATAGTTTTAAAATGCTTTTGCGAAGAAAAAAAATTATCTCGGATGAGTATCGAATCATTTACACCCGATTCATTTTGTTTCTAAAAAAATTGATTCAAGCCAACGAAAAAAAGAAATTGATATTGTTGAAAGATGAATTGCAAAATGCACGTCAAGTGGCAGACATTAGTTGGTTAAAAGAAAAAGTAGACGAAATGTTGACAAAAAATGTACGCCGTTAAAATTGCACTTGCAAACATCCTCTAATGCCAAATGCTTGTGCATACGGGTTTTTCGCTTTGTCTAAATAATTTAATCGCCACACAAAATCAATCCGAAAAACTTTGAAAATATTTTCTACGCCTGTACCCAATTCTGTATAAGGTTGTTTATTTGGAATTGAGAATGGATTAACAACTCCTGTAGATGGGTTATCTACATAGCCGTTTAATTTTTTGTTGGCATCGCTCATATCGCCCCAAACTGCTTTGCCACCAACAAATGTGCGCCATTTTAATTTCTTTATCAGCGGTATATAGGTAAGCGGAAAGCCCCCGAAATACTCATATAATCGAGCACTCACAAATCTATCAGCAATAAATTCGTATCGGGTCATGTTGTTGAAAGCGTACTTATCATAGTAATAAGTATCGTTTCCAGGAATGACATCTAACAACATCATGGGCAAATTCCCAATTACTTGTTGTGCGCTTATCGAATAATAAAAGCTGCCAATAGTGCCGGTAGTCTTGGTTCCATCTACTTGCAATCTTATTTTTTGGTAATTAAAACTACTGTTTAAAAAACCGCTGATGCCCTGTTTCAATTCTAATGTGGCAATTGGAAAGTCGCTCCCAATGCTGGCTCTAAGAAAATCGCCAGCAATAAATTTTTCGTGATAAGCGAATCTTGTTGCTGCTGTAATTTCTGTATTAATGAAGTTTGGATTTTCAATTCTGTTGCCATTCGTAAAATAGTCGTTTGGAAAAAATGCGCTAATATTGTTGTGCTGAAAAGAAAATTTTTCACCCAAACCGCTCTTCCACTCTTTGTTGTAGGAAATTTGAGTAGCTTCTAAATGCGTTAGTTTTGAGGAGTAAGGTACTCGTCGGACTAAGGAACTCAACAAGTTATTTTCGCCTAATTGCTCGTCCAATAAATTGTAAGTTACTACGTCATTTACATAGCGCAATTTCAATTCACTTCGAGGCAATTTTTTAAAAATGTACCAAGCGCTTAAATCATATTTTGTTTTGCGATCGCTGAAACCATAAGCCAATTGGGCATTTAGCCACAATTTTGTACTTACCAATTCGCTATTTGAAATACCAAAACCAACTCTATCGCCTTCTACATGATTGATGGCAAAAAAATTATAGTATGGTCCGAAAGAAAAGTAACCGCTTTGAAAGTAGCCAGTAGAAAGGGTTGTAAACAATTGCTTATAATGTTTAAATGCTGGTACTTGCTGAATAGTGTCTACCAATTTATATATATTGCGTTCGTTTTTTGTTAAAGAATCAGGGCGATTATTTGTCCAAAAATCTCCATTTTTTTCTGTTGCACCTTCTTTCACTACCAAGTCTTGATGGTCAGCAAACGCAGTGTCAATCAATGCATTGTTCACCACAATGTTTTTATACAAAGTTGTTTTTCTGCCAATCACACCTGGTCTATCTTTTCCGCCAGTTTTAAAACTGACGATAAATTTGTCTTTATTAATCATCCACACCGAATCATTTATGGGCGAAAAATTTTGGTACACACTAATTTTATTTACAAAATTAATGTTCGCATCTTTTGAAGTGGTCATGCTAATTTGCTTCAACGCCCATGTGCTATCATTTACCCACAATTCACCAATAAAAGTATTTTCGCCAGTTCGCTTGGGTTGAAACGACAAACGAAAACATTTTCTGCCATCAATAAAAGCAGTGTCGGTAATTTTATAATGGTAATAAAAAAGCCCGCCGTTGGCAATTGGGCTTATAAAATAAACTCCCATCAACAACAAACGATTTTCATACAAATTTTCTTCTTGGTACATCGTCCCTAAAAATTGTGAAAGGCTTTCATCTGTGCCACCAGCCATTTGTGTGGCTTTGATAACTTCTTTATGATTTT
>CAIQHW010000573.1 GCA_903871715.1 uncultured bacterium | reverse complement strand
TTTCAAAATTCAAATTCCCTTTGTTGTAATAAGCTTCGCCAAAATTTTTATTCAATCTGATGGCATGTGTATTCAATGAATCAGCTAGTACAGAGTTTTTGAGTTTGTATTGTTTCAAAGCCTCACGAGCTGCTTTTCGCTCTGGCAAAGGATTTAAGAAAGTTGATTGTGCATTTGAATTTTTATTTACCAAAAATAAAATCAATAAAACAGGAATTATTTTTTTCAATCGCAACAACCATTGCGTTGGTTTTTCAGAAACAAAAATTTCTAACAACAATAAAATAAACGCAGCCAACAAAAAGTATTGGAAGTAATCTTCGTAATCAGTAAACAAATGTTCGTCCATAGTTTTTTGCTCCATCGTGCTAATTTTTTCCACCAACGATTTTAATTCACTTTGCGAATTGCTCAACTGAAAGTAGCTTCCCTTACCAGCTTCAGCAATTTCCTTCATAGCTTCCTGATTTAATTTCGACAAAACAATGCTGCCATTTTCATCTTTCTTGAAATCAGTTTGCACACCATTTTGATAAACTGGAATTGGTGCACCTTGTTCCGAACCAACACCCACCGTGTAAACCACCGCACCTTCATTCACCGCAGCCTTTGCCGATTCTATGGCATCATCCTCATGATTTTCGCCGTCAGAAATCACAATCACCGCTTTGTGTTTTTTATCTTTTGTTTGAAATGATTCAACCGCTTGGTCAATCGCAGCACCAATTGCAGTGCCCTGTGTAGGCACCATATCGCAGTTGGCATTTTGCAAAAACATTTTCGCAGCGCTATAATCCACTGTTAAAGGCATTTGCAAATAACTTCGTCCGGCAAATGTGATTAAACCAACTTTATCATTGTTCAATTCATCAATCAGATTACTCACCGCTTGCTTGGCTCTGGTTAAGCGATTTGGCTTCACATCTTCAGCCATCATACTTTTGCTCACATCCAATGCAATGAAAACATCAATACCCTTGCGTTTTACTTTTTCAATTTTGCTTCCCATCTGCGGATTCGCCAATGCAATGATGATGCAAAACGCAGCCAACCACAACAATAAAAATTTCAAACTTTGTTTAATTAATTTGAAATCGGGCATCAATTGTTTAACTAAATTTTCATCACCCAATTTTTTTATTGCACGTTTTTTACTCCATGCCGAATACACGTAAATCAGCATCCACAGCGGCAATGCGATGAGCAAATAGAGATAATATGGATGTTCGAATCGAAACATTTTTTACGGAATTCTTTTATAAACTGTCATTTGTAATAGCATTTCTAACAACAACAATATCAAAGCAGTTAAAGCAAATGGCGCAAATTTTTCAGCATAATGTTTAAAGCTTGAAACCTCAATTCTTGTCTTTTCTAATTTATCAATCTGGTCGTAGACCTGCTTCAAGCTTCGGTTTCCAGTTGCTCTGAAATATTCGCCACCAGTTTCATTTGCAATTTTTTGCAACAGCGCCACATCAATTTTCGATTCCATCTGAGTGTATTGTCTGCCAAAAGGCGTTTGCACAGGATAAGGCACCATACCCACTGAACCAGCACCAATAGTGTACACACGAACGCCAAAACTTTTCGCCAATTCCATTCCAGTTTCAGGGTCAATCAAACCAGCATTGTTTTCGCCATCGGTCATTAAAATAATTACTTTGCTTTTTGCTTTTGAATCTTTCAAGCGGTCAACCGCAGTAGCCAAGCCCATTCCAATGGCAGTTCCATCTTCCACCAAACCACTATGAATATCTTTCAACAAATTTTTCAGAACAGCATGGTCGCTTGTAATCGGACATTGCGTAAAACTTTCACCGCTAAAAATCACTAAACCAATTCTGTCATCTTTGCGTTGGTCAATAAATTCGGCTGCTAATTTTTTCACTGCTTCAATTCTGTTCGGCGAAAAATCTTCAGCCAACATACTGCTCGAAATATCCAGACTCATCACAATGTCAATACCTTCAGTTGTTTCTTCCCGAGTTTCAGAAGTGTTTTGCGGACGAGCTAATCCAATCACAATTGCCACAAAAGCCAGTATTCTCAATACTTCTGGCAACCAAATGGTTTGTGTTCGCCAGGTTTTGTTTTGAAATATTTTGATGCCTTGTGTGTTCGATAATTGAATGGTCGCTTTCGGATTTTTCGATACAAACCATTTCCATAGCATGATTGCAGGAATCAGCAACAGCAGCCAGAAAAACTGCGGATGAAGGAATTGATATTGAGTAAAAATTTTCAATTTTTAAGTTATTAGTTAATCGTTATAGAGTTATTTGGAAAAACAGTTTTGTATTTACTAATAACCAATAACTCAATAACGATTAACATTTTTGTCATTTTAATTGCTCATTACTAATATTCTCAACTGGTTTTGTTCGCTCCACAAATCCACGTGCAGCAACCAATGCAGCCGCATGTTCATTTAAGCCTGGTTTTGCTTTTGCAAACTTCACCATATCAGCCGATGATAAAATTTCATGTAATTGCATTTTGCTTGCTGCATCAATTGCACTGAATCGAATTCTTTCCATCAACTCATCAGTAGTTGATTCTAATGCAGCAACTTTATATTGTTCTTCTAAATATTCACGAAGAATGTCCGTCAGTTTTGTGTAGTACATTTTCACTTCATCCGAAGCAATCAGGTTTTCTTTTTCTAAATTATCAAACGCCATCATAGCTTTTTGATAAGGCGTATAATGCACATCAGGAGCAGCTTTCACAACAATTTGTTTCTTCTTGCGGAAGAAAATCAAATACACAACCAATGCTAAAAGCAGTAAAAAAATAATTCCGCCAATAATGATGTAAGGCAACATTTCTTTGAAAGTGTAATCAATCTCCATCATTTTTTTGATGGGGCGAATTGCCTTCAAAGTATCAACTGCAATGCCTTTCACATAAACAGATAAAGGCGCTGTAAGCAGTGTATCAACTTTTTTATCGTGTTGAACTAAAATCTGAAAAGCAGGAATCACATAATTCCCACTATCGAAATTGGTGTATATAATTGTGCGTTTGTAACCTTCTTTTGTGGTATCGATTTTTGAAACATTTACAATTTCAAACTTTGATGTGGTATCAAAATTTGCATCAGGAAATAGAGTTGAAAAGTGATTTGGATTGTTCACTTCAAAATGAACAGCAATATGGTCGCCAATTGAAAACCTTGCTGAATCAAGCTTTGCTGACACTGTTACATTCTGTGCAAAGAGATTTTGCGAAAGGGAAATTCCAATCGAAAAAATTATTACAGCAATATTTATAAATTTCAACTTCATTTTTTATTAACCACTAAGGCACTTAGTTCACTTGGTTTCACTAAGAATTTCTAAGTGTAACTTTTGTGTTCTTAGTGCCTTAGTGGTTTTAAAGTGTATTCAATTTTCAAATTTTCTCATCTTCAAATTTTCAAATT
>CAIQHW010000572.1 GCA_903871715.1 uncultured bacterium | reverse complement strand
GTTGGTTGCTTTTGCCATTGAAAGAAGCAAAACCAATCGAAGACCGACATGCGGTGGTAGAATATTTTTTGAATGAAGAAGAAATAAAAAATCTGATTTCAAATCAATTGCAACAGCTTGGTGATTTGGAAAGATTGATTTAAAAAGTGCCGATGGCAAGGGTTACACCCCGTGAAGTGGTGCAGTTGAAAAAATCTTTGTACGGAATTGAAACGATAAAAAATATTTGCACACAGAGCAATCAAACCACTTTGCAAAAATGGGCTGACCAGCTCAATCAATGTTTGCATATCAGAAACAGAATTGAAAAAGAAATTTTGCCTGAACCACCAGCTCTGGCAAACCGAGGTGGAGTAATAGCTTCAGGTGTTCATGAGCAACTGGATGAGTTGAGAACAATCAGCAGTTCATCGAAAGATTATTTGCTGAAAATTCAACAAAAGGCGGCAGAAGAAACAGGCATCACTACTTTAAAAATTAGCTTCAACAATGTGTTTGGTTATTATTTAGAAGTAACTAATTCACATAAAAACAAAGTGCCTGCTACTTGGATTCGTAAGCAAACACTCACCAATGCTGAGCGTTACATCACCGAAGAGTTAAAAGTTTTTGAAGAAAAAATATTAGGTGCTGAAGAAAAAATTTCAGCTATTGAACAACAATTGTTTGAGCAATTGGTGAAAGATTTGGCAGAATTTGTACAACCCATTCAGCTGAATGCCACAGTGTTGGCGCAATTGGATTGCTTAATAAGTTTTGCAACAGCTGCTGCTGAAAACAATTATGTAAAACCACACTTAGCCGAAGATGGTATTTTGCAAATAAAAGATGGTCGTCATCCAGTAATCGAAAAGCAATTGCCTGTGGGTGAAAGCTATGTACCGAACGATATTTATTTAGACAGAGATACTCAACAAATCATTATCATCACTGGTCCGAATATGGCTGGAAAATCAGCACTGTTGCGGCAAACGGCGTTGATAGTTTTACTGGCGCAAGCTGGAAGTTTTGTGCCTGCCACACAAGCACAAATCAGCTTAGTAGATAAAATATTTACCAGAGTTGGTGCCAGCGATAATATCAGCAGCGGCGAATCAACTTTTATGGTGGAGATGAATGAAACCGCCAGCATCTTGAATAATATCTCGAATGATAGTCTGGTTTTGCTGGATGAAATTGGCAGAGGAACTTCTACTTACGATGGTATCAGCATTGCCTGGAGCATTGCAGAATATCTACACAATCATCCGTTGTACAAACCGAAAACTTTATTTGCTACACACTATCACGAATTGACCGAATTATCGGAAGTGTATCCGAAAATTAAAAACTTCAACGTGAGTGTGCATGAGCATGAAGGCAAAATTATTTTCCTGCGCAAATTAAAACAAGGTGGAAGTCAGCACAGCTTTGGAATACAAGTGGCAAAGATGGCTGGCATGCCACAAAACCTGATTCAACGAGCCAACGAAATGATGCACCAACTGGAATCAAAAAGTTTGCAAGAACAAAACCGACAACAATTGCGAAGTGTTCCAACCCAACAAATGCAACTGAATATTTTTGACCCAGTAAGCGATGAACTAAAAGAAATTTTACAACAATTAAAACTACTCGACATCAACAAAACCACACCTGTTGAAGCTTTGATGAAGTTGATTGAATTGAAAGGAATGGTGAGAAGGTAATTTTTGAAAATAATTTTCAATAAAAAAAGCGACACAAAACTTTGTGTCGCTTTTTTTTGATGTTTTAATGCTTTTTACTTTGCATGATGCCCATGCAAATGATGTGCGTTTACTAATTTGCGATGGATGAATGTTTGCACCAAACTATAAATCACTGGTAAAATCAACAAGGTTAAAATGGTGGAAGTAACCAATCCGCCGATTACTACAATGGCTAATGGTTTTTGAGTTTCGCTGCCAATGCCCGTGCTTACAGCGGCTGGCAGCAAACCAATCATTGCCATCAAAGCAGTCATCACCACTGGTCTAACACGACTTGCCACTCCATGACGAATGGCTTCGTGCAATGTCATTTTCGCTTCTAAATTTTTCTTGAATACTGAAACAATGATCACTCCATTTTGAATACAAACGCCAAACAAAGCAATGAAGCCTATTCCAGCAGAAATGCTAAAATTCATTTTAGTAATATGCAACGCCAAAATGCCGCCAATCAAAGCAAATGGCACATTCAAAATAACCAATGTGGCATCTTTCGCATTGCCAAATGTGATGAACAAAATCAAGAAAATTACCAGCAAACAAATTGGAACAACTTTAGCCAAAGTGTTTGTAGCACGAATTTGATTTTCAAATTCACCATTCCATGTAACGCTGTAACCCGTGCCAATATTCACTTTAGCAGCTACTTTTTCTTGCGCCTCTTTAATCGTACTTCCTAAATCTCTATCACGAACAGAAAATTTTACTGCAATGTAACGTTGATTATTATCACGATAAATAAATGCAGGACCAGTAATAGTTTTGATTTCGGCAATTTCTTTAATTGGAATTTTTGAACCATTGTTTGCAGGAATCATCAAATTCATAATTTTGTCGTAGCTATCTCTAAAATCTTTTTGATAACGAATTCGAATATCAAAATGTTTTTCTTCCTGATATAGTTCTGTAGCGGCTTTACCACCAATTGCCATTTCAATTACGGCTTGTGCATCGGCAGTGGTTACACCATACAATGCCATTTTTTGTTGGTCTAATTCAATGCGAAATTCAGGCTGACCAAGGTTTCTAAGAATTCCTAAATCAGTTGCGCCTCTTACAGTTTTCAAAATATCCATTATCGAATCGGCTTTTTTATCTAACACCTGAAAATTTGGTCCGAAAATTTTCACTGCCATCGAAGCTGGAACGCCTGCCACTGCTTCTTCTACGTTATCTCTAATCGGTTGTGAATAGTTCAAAATGCAACCTGGAATTTTGCTCAATTGCGAATCTAATGAGGTAATCAATCCATCCGTAGTAACGCCTTTTGGCCAGTCTTTCTTTTGTTTTAAATCTACTGCAATTTCAACATTGTAAAAACCTTTAGGATCAGTACCATCATTGGTTCTGCCTACTTGCGCCATGGTGTGATTCACTTCTGGAAATTTGCGAATGATGTTCGTCATTTTCTCCGAATATTTTAATGATTGGCTCAACGAAGTACTCATCGGATATTGTGATTTCACCCACAATGCGCCTTCATCTAATTGTGGCAAAAATTCAGAACCTAACCATTTTGATGAAATAAATGTGAGCACCATAAATGCGATAGCAATTCCTAAACTCAATTTTTTGAAACGATAAGTTTTATCAAACATTTTCATGGTTGAATTGGTGATGAATTCAACAAAGAAATTGTGTTTCTCTTTTACATTTTTGCGCAACAAAATCGAACTCAAAGCTGGAACTAAAGTGAGCGTATAAACCAATGCGCCCAACAACGCAAAACCCAATGTGTAAGCCAGCGGAGCAAACATTTTTCCTTCCACTTTTTGAAATGCAAAAATCGGAATCAAACAGGTGATGATGATTAATTTTGAAAAGAAAATCGATTTGCCCATTTCAGCTCCTATACTTTTAAACAAACCTAATTTTGCCAAGTTGTTAAACTTCTCCATGCCCACTTCTTTGGCTTTATGATCGAGCACCACAAAGATGCCCTCTACCATTACAACGGCTCCGTCAATAATAATCCCAAAGTCTATAGCGCCCATGGATAGTAGGTTTGCGGTCATGCCTTTTAATCGCATCAACATAAATGCAAACAACAACGCCAGCGGAATCACAATGGAAACTACAATAGTTGTGCGCCAATCTGCCATGAAAATCAACACAATAAATGTTACCAGCAAAATACCTTCAATCAGGTTATGAATAACGGTTTCGGTGCAAAAATCCATCAAGTTTGTTCGGTCGTAAAACGTTTCAATTTTTACACCTTGTGGCAAAATTCTTTCATTCAAATCTTTCACTTTCGCTCTGATTTTTTCCAACACTTCAGTTGGATTTTCACCTTTTCGCATCACAATAATTCCTTCCACCACATCATGTAAAGTGTCTTTGGAAGCCTGTCCCAGCCTTGGCAAACCACTTTCTTTCACCTCTGCCACATTGCTCACTTTTATTGGTACATCTTTGATGTTGGTTACAATTACATTTTCGATGTCGGAAATATTATTCAACAAACCGATTCCACGAACCACATACGCTTGTCCGTTT
>CAIQHW010000571.1 GCA_903871715.1 uncultured bacterium | reverse complement strand
CTGGCGGCGCAGCACGACGAACATCATTGATAAATGAGATTAGAAGAACCGAAAAAAATGTGTTGCTGTTGGATGCCGGTGATGTGTTTCAAGGCACACCGTACTTCAATTTTTTTCATGGCGAATTGGAGTTTAAATTGATGAGCTATATGCGCTACGATGCTTGCACATTGGGCAATCACGACTTTGATGCTGGCTTGGATGGATTGGCAAAACAATTACCCAAAGCCAATTTTCCATTTTTAATTGCCAACTACGATTTTGAAAATACTGTTTTGAAAAATGCTTTTCAACCGTATAAGATTTTTGAAAAAGAAAAAATAAAAATCGGTGTATTCGGTATTGGCATTGAGTTGCAAGGTTTGGTGCCCGATGCGTTGTATGGCAACACACGTTATTTAGAGCCGATTTCTATTGCCAATGAAACAGCAAAACATTTGCGTAAAAATGAAAAATGCGATTTGGTAATTTGCTTATCACACTTGGGTTACAAGTATGCTGACAACAAAGTGAGCGATATTCTTTTAGCAAAAAATTCTAAAAATATTGACTTGATAATTGGTGGACATACTCACACTTTTTTAGATGTGCCTGATGTACAAAAAAATTTAGACGGCAACGATGTGGTGATTAATCAAGTAGGTTGGGCAGGAATTAATTTGGGAAAAATTGATTTTTACTTTTCAAAAAAAGGGCGCAAAAGTGGCGTCAACGCTGCAACTGTAATAATTCAGAAAAAAACAAGTGGCTAACAAAAATATTTTGCACAAAAAATTTGTGAATTAAATTTCCAATTACATACATTTACAACCCGACAAAATTTCGACATCAAAAAGTTGATTTTGAAAATTTTTAAAAACAGATTTTATACAACCCATGAGCACTACTTCTAAAACCCAAACACTACCACTACCAACCGAAAATTATGAAACTGCATGGAACAACATTTTAAAAATCATCAAAGACAATATAAGTTTACAAGCCTTCAAAACTTGGTTTGAGCCAATTGAAGCAGTGAAGTTGGAAAAGAATATTTTAACCATTCAGGTGCCTTCGCAATTTTTTTATGAATGGATTGAAGAGCACTACATCAGCTTGCTTCGCAAAACGATGATGAGAGAATTGGGCAAAGACGCAAAATTAGAATACCGAATAGTGATGGAAAAAAACAACGGAAAAAAACCCGACACAACTATTGATTTGCCTAATGAAAAAACGGGCAATAATAAAAATCCGGATGTGAATGCACCTGCCATCATTGGTGGTTCGGTGAAAAATCCATTCATCATTCCAGGATTGAAAAAAATAAATATCGACCCACAATTGTATGCTGCTTACACCTTTGACACTTTTGTAGAAGGCGATTGTAATAGATTAGCTCGAAGCGCAGGATTTGCGGTGGCGCAAAAACCAGGTGGTACTTCATTTAATCCGCTGGTGATTTATTCGGCAGTTGGATTGGGCAAAACCCATTTGGCACAAGCCATTGGCAACCACATCAAAAATTTGCACTCTGGTAAAACGGTGTTGTATGTACAAATTGAAAAGTTCGCTAATCAATTTATTGATGCGATGAAAAACGGGCACATCAATGACTTCATCCACTTTTATCAATTGATTGATGTGTTGATTGTTGACGACATTCAATTTTTAGCTGGCAAACCTAAAATTCAAGAAATATTTTTTACAATCTTCAATCACTTGCATCAAAGCCAAAAGCAATTAGTTTTAACAAGCGATAGACCGGTGAAAGATTTGCAAGATATGGATGAACGCTTGCTAAGCCGCTTTAAATGGGGTCTGAGCGCTGATTTGCAAGTACCCGATTTTGAAACAAGAATTGCAATTTTAGAAAAGAAAATGTATGCCGATGGCATTGAATTGAGTAGAGAAGTGGTAGAATTTGTGGCGTATAATATCAACACCAATGTTCGCGAATTGGAAGGTGCATTAACTTCGTTGTTGGCGCAAAGTGTGCTGAACAAAAAAGAAATTGATGTAGAACTTGCAAAAAAAATTGTGAAGAATTTTGTGAAGAGTGTAACCCGTGAAGTGAGTGTTGAATTTATTCAAAAAACAGTTTGCGAATTTTATCAAATTCCTTATGATAAATTGAAAGAGAAAACTCGAAAACGTCATGTGGTGCAAGCTCGACAATTGAGCATGTATTTGGCGAAAAATTTTACTAAAAACTCGTTGAAATCAATTGGCAAACATTTTGGTGGAAGAGACCATAGCACTGTGATTCATAGTTGTCAAGCGGTTCAAAATATGGTTGATACCGATATTGCTTTTAAAGAAGAAGTTACAGAATTAGAAAAGAAAATTTCGATGAGTTTATAAAACAATTTTTTACATAAAAATAAAAAAAACCGCTTCAATTTTAAGGCGGTTTTTTTTATGATTTTTTTTAAATAATTACTTCAACTCCATTTTGCTAACAATTTATTTGCTTCTTCAATAATGCTGAAATCATCTTGGGTAGTGGGTTTGGCAGCCATGATATTTTTTAATTGCTTTAAAGCATCTTCATTTTTACCTGCTTGATGTAATGATTTTGCAGCGTCTAATTTATATAATAAATAATCGGGGCGAAGTTGAATTGCTTTTAATAAAAGTATACAAGATGTGTTAATGTTAGCAGCAGGTAATCCGCCAAAAAGCAGATTCACAGCGGCTTTCTCTATAAAATTTAAATTGTACACTTCATAATGCCATTTGCCCAACAAATGAAAACCGCCTGCATGATTTGGATTTAACTGCACACATTTTTCGCCCAATTCTTTTATTTGCTTGCTCAACTTTACTTTTTCTTTGGAGGAAGAAATTAAAGCAATGCGCCCCAAAGCCACACCCATCACATAATTGGCTTCAGCATTATTAGGATATAATTGATAAGCTCGGTTCGCAAATATTTTTGAGGCTTGATAAAAATCGTTGCGTTTTTTATCATCCGTTTGTCGGTTGCCTTCTTTATCCGCATAAAATGCAGCCAGCGAAAGTGCTTCTAAATTGGTGTTGCCAGCCGAAACAGCTTTTACCAAAAGTGGATAAGCCGCAGTTTCATTTTTATTTCTAATCAGCTCTTTTGCTTGAATTATTAGCTCTGACTGCGTTTGCGCATTTATTTGATTGGAAAAAAAAGAATTCAAAAACACAATACTAAAAACTGCTACAATAAAACGGCGCATGTGCGAAACGAAATTTTGATTTAAAATTTGATGCCATAAATTTACATCGCAAAGCAAAACTAAAATGAAAAAAGTAGTAGTAATTGGTGCATCAACAAATCCTGAAAGATATTCTTTCAAAGCCATTTCGCTGCTAAAAGCCTATGGTCATGAAATAGAAGGTGTAGGCTTGAAAGCTGGATTGGTGGCTGGTATAGAGATTAAAACTGGCTTGCCAGAAATTGAAAATGTAGATACAGTAACGATGTATGTGGGCGAAAAAAATCAAGCCATTTTTTATGATTACATTTTAAAACTAAAACCGCGAAGAGTGATTTTTAATCCAGGTGCTGAAAATATTTCGTTTGAAAATTTATTGCAGCAAAATAATATTGCTTCGGAAGAGGCTTGCACTATGGTTTTGCTAACGACTGGTCAATTTTAAAAACAACTTTTATGAGTGAACCAATTGCCATTCAAATTAAAATTGCTGATAGAAATTATCCTTTAAAAGTAAAACCAGAGGATGAAAACAAAGTAAAAAATGCAGCCGAAAAAATCAATTTGCAATTGAAAGATTTGATGAACAAATATGATGGCAGAGATATGCAAGATTACATGGCAATGTACATCATGCTGCAAATGAGTTCGGTTAGTAATATTGCTGAAACACCCATCAGCATTGATTTTAGCAAGCAATTACAACAAATTGAAAATGGCTTAGATGAATTATTGAAATAATTTTTTGGGTTTTCAAAAACCATTTCTACTTCTTTTTCGTTTATGATTTGAAATAAATTAATCATGAAATTTCGATTCCAATTTTTTTCAAAAACAATAGTTTTGTGTTCAACTTTTTTCTTCAACGCTTGCGCACAAAATAATTCTCACACCAATAAAATCACCACAAAAATGGATAAAATGGAACAATATGCAGCCGCCAAACACTTATCAGTAGCCACTTTGGGCGCAGGATGTTTTTGGTGTGTAGAAACACAACTGATGCAATTGCAAGGTGTGGGTACAGTTATTTCTGGATTTAGTGGCGGTTCAGTTGAAAATCCAACTTATAAACAAGTGTGCACGGGCACCACTGGTCATGCCGAAGTTTGTCAAGTTTATTTTGATTCTACCAAAATAAATTTTGCTGAATTGCTAAAAGCATTTTTTGTAACCCACGACCCTACTCAATTAAATCGCCAAGGCAATGACGAAGGTACACAATATCGCTCGGCAATTTTTTATCATGATGATAATCAAAAACAAGAAGCCACAAAGATTATTGCTGAATTAAATGCTGCTAAAGTTTATGATAATCCAATTGTAACAGAGGTTTCGGCATTTACAAAATTTTATCCTGCCGAAGATTATCACCAAAATTATTACAATGCTAATCCCGACCAAGCTTATTGTGCTTATGTGATTAAGCCCAAAAAAGATAAGTTTGAAAAGGTATTTAAAGATAAATTGAAGCATCATTAATAAAAAAAGGCAGAAATAAATTCTGCCTTTTTTGTTGAAAGGTATATGCACAAAGGCTTTGCATTTTTGCATCATTATAAAAGTAGCTATTTGCAAATTTTACCGTACACTTTTTTAATCGGCAAAACAATTTATTTTTCGTAAAAATTAATCCACATGCTATGTTGAAAACCTTTTTGGGCTTAGGTTTGCAGCCGAAACACAACACCACAAAGCCTTTCAATACACAAATTTAT
>CAIQHW010000570.1 GCA_903871715.1 uncultured bacterium | reverse complement strand
CGAATAAAACTATTTTTGAAAAATGAAAGCCGCCACCATTCATGAATTAAAAGAAGAATTGCAAAAAACTTCTGTCGCTAAATTGTTAGAAATAAATTTGCGATTGGCAAGATTTAAAAAAGAAAATAAGGAACTGCTCACTTATTTATTGTTTGAAGAAAATGATGAAAGTGCTTATGTACAAGGTGTTAAAGCCGAAATCAATTTTCATTTTTCTGAAATTACAATGGACAACAATTTATATCTCGTCAAAAAAAGTTTACGAAAAATATTGCGACACACCAATAAATACATGCGCTATTCGGGTTTGAAAACCACTGAAATAGAGCTGTTGCTGCATTTTTGTTTACAATTAAAATTATCGGCAATTCCAATTCACAAATCTGTGGCACTCGCAAATTTGTATGACATGCAATTGAAAAAAATAAAAAAAATTATCCCCACTTTTCATGAAGATTTGCAACACGATTATGAAAAACAATTATCGAAATTAACCACACAAAATTTCTAAAAAATGAAAGACTATAAAAAATATTTTTCGCTGAATGCTTCTCCCGAAGAAGTGTATTTGGCACTCACTAACCCTTTTACCATCGAGCTTTGGACAAATGAGAAGGCAGTGATGCAAGCCATACCCAACACTGAATTTTCGATAATGGACGGTAATATTGAGGGCATGAATTTAGAATTTGTGGAGAACAAAAAATTGGTGCAACAATGGTATTTTGGCGATGAGCCTTTGCCTTCGATTGTTACTATAAAATTGCATACTGATAAAAATGGAACATCGGCTGAATTGAATCACACTAATATTCCTGATGAAGCTTTTGAAGATATGGTAGAAGGTTGGAACGGTGCTTATTTCGGCAGTTTGCAAGATTTTTTTGAAGAATAAATTTCTTAAAAAATTGTCAGCATATTTCAACAAAAAACCCGAAACGCTTTATTGATAAGTGTTTCGGGTTTTATTTGCGGTGTGGACGGGACTCGAACCCGCGACCTCCGCCGTGACAGGGCGGCATTCTAACCAGCTGAACTACCACACCGTGGTTCGACTATTTCTGTCGATTTTTTTTGGGAGTGCAAAGGTAGCACAACTTTTTAATTTTCAAATAAAGCCGCCAATTTTAATTTCGTTTGTAAATTTGCCATCCACCAAAACATTTTTGCAATGACTTATTTAGAGTTTGAAAAACCGATTGAAGAGTTGTATAAACAAATTGAAAAGACCAATGAAATAGCCGAAAAAACCAAGGTGGATATGAGTTCTACGGTGAAAGAGTTGGAAGAAAAAATTGTGGCGCTGCGAAAAAAAATCTATACAGAATTAACGCCGTGGCAACGTGTGCAATTGAGTCGGCATCCTGAAAGACCTTATACACTTTATTACATCGAGCAAATTTGTGAATCATTTATTGAATTGCATGGTGATAGAAATGTGAAAGATGATAAAGCTATGGTAGGTGGAATGGGTATGATAGATGGGCAATCTGTCGTGATTGTGGGGCAGCAAAAGGGCTCTAATACAAAACAACGGCAATATCGAAACTTCGGGATGCCAAATCCCGAAGGCTATCGCAAGGCTTTGCGATTGATGAAAATGGCAGAGCGATTTAATAAACCTGTGATTACATTTATTGATACTCCTGGTGCGTTTCCTGGTTTAGAAGCCGAAGAACGTGGTCAGGGCGAAGCCATTGCCCGAAATTTGTTTGAAATGGCAAAATTGAAAGTGCCGATTATTTGTATCATCATTGGCGAAGGCGCATCCGGTGGGGCTTTGGGAATAGGCATTGGCGATAAAGTGTTGATGTTAGAAAACACTTGGTACTCGGTTATTTCTCCCGAAAGTTGCAGTTCGATTTTGTGGCGTAGTTGGGATTTTAAAGAAAAAGCAGCCGAGCAATTAAAGCTCACAGCCGATGATATGAGTTCGTTTAAATTGATTGATGGCATTATTAAAGAACCGTTGGGTGGAGCACATACCAATCCTGGAGAGATGGCAGCAATTATTAAAAACGAAATCAAAAAATATTTAGCTGAATTGAAAAATCAATCGCCAGAAGAAAGAGTGAAAAATCGTATCGCAAAATTTGATGCCATGGGAGAAGTGGATGAAAACGAATAATTTGCGTGTTGCAAGAATACCACTTTTTAAAAGCCCCCATTTTTTTACTAATTACTTTTTCACCCTCTTCCAAATCGAAATCACAAAACCAATCATAGTGATAATAGTGCCCAGCCACAACAAATTAATGTAAGGAAATTCCATCGCCTTTAAAGTGATGTAATCTAACTTTGGTGTTTCTTCGGCAATGCCAAATTCAATTTTATTTTCGTTAGGTAAAATTTGATTCACAAAAATTTTCACCCCCAAATCTTCCACTTTTGCTTCCACAGGCACAGCCATTTGATTGCGAATTAAATAAACTGGTTCGGCTTCAAAGCTTTGATTATCGCTGAATACACGACATCGAACCGAAGCCACAATATCACCACTTTGTTGTTGAACATCTTTTCGCAAAACTTCATTACTGATTTTTTCTACCAACACTTTTGCTTTTTTCAACTGAATCGTATCGCCTGGTTTTGCTTTGTAAAATTGGTATTGTTTGGTATCAGTTGGCTCGTCTTTTTTCTTATCCGATGCAGCAGTAACAATGGTGTAAATATCACTGCTGAAATAATGTTTGGTAGATGGATTATTCACCGTTCCCATTTTTTTATTTTCTTGCACATTGGGGTACAAATAAAAATCATCTGCCAAAGTACCGTCGGTATTGTGTTTCACATAATGCACTTTGTAAAAAGTATTTGGCGCAGCAGTGCTATCGCCCACATAAGTGATGTCGTAACCATTTAATTTTTCAGTAGCATTTTTCACGAGCAACATATTTTCACGTCTCATGTTGTCGTCAAAACCCTTGCCCATCATGCCGTTGGTCGGGTTGTTTTCGGTGAGAATTTTTTGTTTGTAAGATGAAATTAAAATGCCCAACAGCATCACACCAAACCCAACGTGAGCAATGCTTGCACCCGATAATTTGAATTTTGATTTCAGTTTCACCACTAAATAATTCACATTGCCAATCACCGCAAACACTGATGCGTAAAGCATTATCCAATAAGCAACTTTTCCAATTTCAAAATACCAAATGCAAAATGCTGCAATGCTGATTGAAATTAATTTCACCAACCAGATGCTTTTCACAAACAATTTCCATTCTGATTTTTTGAATCGCAAATATTGTGTAGCACCAGTCAAAAAGCCTAACAGAATGGCAATCCAAACTTGAATTTTGTTGTAATGCTCAACAGGTTTTGATGGTGGTGCCCAATTCAAATTGAAAAATTTATTGAACACAGGAATGGAAGTAGTGAAGGTTACTTGAATCACAGAAACCAGCAACACCAAGGCTCCGATGAACATCCAAAATTCTCTTGAAGAAATTTCTTCTTCTTTTTCGGGCTCTACTACTTTTTTAATTCTGAAAATTATCATCAACACAAACAGAATTATAAACGCAAAAATGTTGAATCCTAATTGCCAACCTAAACCATCATCAGTAAAAGCATGAACAGATGATGTGCCCAGAATGCCGCTTCGGGTAAGGAACGAAGCGTATAACACCAACAAAAAAGTTAAGCCAAATAAAATGAAAGTTGCCTTTTGTGCATGTCCACTATACTTGTATGCCAGCAACGTGTGCAAGCCTGCAATCAGCGTCAGCCAAGGCATCAGCGATGCATTTTCCACTGGGTCCCAAGCCCAATAACCGCCAAAACTTAATGCTTCATAAGCCCATGCTGCACCCATCATGATGCCTGTAGTAAGCGCAACCCCATTGAACAAAGTCCAACCCAATGCAGGTTTTGTCCAGCCATCAAAATCTTTTCTCCACCATCCACTCATCGCAAAAGCAAATGGAACAATGCACGATGCAAAGCCCAAAAACAATACTGGCGGATGAATCACCATCCAATAATTTTGCAACAATGGATTCAAGCCGTTGCCATCGGTGATGAAACTTAAATAGTTGGCTTGTTTGAAAATGGGTGCATTTTGCATCGCATCACGAAGCATCGTAAATGGATTGCTTCCCATGCGATAATCGAAAATATAAATGCCCAGCAACATGCTACACAGCAGCATTTGCGCCAAACTCATCCACATTAAAACAGGGGTTCGATAACTTTTTGAAAACTTTAAAATGATTAAACCCAACACTGTTTGCCAAAACATCCAGAGCAAAAAACTGCCTTCTTGCCCTTCCCAAAAACTACTGATGATGTAATAAACAGGCAACTCTAAACTGCTGTGCCTCCATGCGTAATAATATTCAAAGTAGTGGTTGTAAATGATATAGAACAATGTGCTGAAAATGTCTGCCATAGCCAAACTCATGGCAATGAAACTCCATTTTCCTAAATTGAAAAAATCAGCTTTTTCTTTTTCATCCGATTTTTTTTCGCTGAAAAAAAATGAAACAGCAGCAACTAACGAAGCCACAAAAACTACGATAATGGCTAATCTGCCGATGTTGCCTGGCATTAAATGTTCTCCTTCAAAAATGGTATTAAGCATGGGGCAAAGATAGTTGGGCAATGTTGATTTTATTTTCTTACCGAGAAATTAATCACAAATTAGTTGAAAAGAAATTTTCCAAAAACAATCAACTACTCTTTCTTGAATAATGCGAATCGGCTTGTGTGATGGGCGTTACCACCAAATCATTGATGCAAACCGCAGCCGGTTGCTGACTGCAAAACCAAGCAATGTCGGCAATATTTTCAGCATAAAGTGGCGTAAATCCTGCATAAATTGATTTCGCTTTTTCTTCATCACCTTTGAAACGTACTAATGAAAATTCTGTTTCGGCAGCACCTGGATGAATGGCTGTAACTTTAATATTGAATGGCAACATATCAATTCGCATCGCTTCGTTTAATGCACCCACAGCATGTTTGGTAGCACAATACACATTTCCCCGAGGGTAAACATATTTGGCTGCAATGGAACCGATGTTGAAAATATGACCTTGTTTGCGTTCAATCATCCAAGGCGAAATGGTTCGAGTTACATACAACAACCCTTTCAAATTGGTATCAATCATTTGTTCCCAATCATCAATGTTGCCAGTTTGAATTTCGCTCAAGCCAGCAGCTAATCCTGCATTGTTGACTAAAATATCAATCGCTCTCCATGCTTTAGGAATGGCTTCCAAAGCAGTTTCTACGGCTTTTCTGTTTTGAATATCAAATGCTGAAATCAAAACTTGTATGTCGAATTTTGTTTCTAAATTTTTTTGCAAATCTTGCAAACGCTCTATTCTTCTGCCACAAGCGATGATGTTGTAACCACCTGCTGCAAATTTTTCTGCAATGGCTTTTCCAAAACCTGATGTAGCTCCTGTGATAAAAATGATTTTGTTCATGGCTGCAAAATAAGCACACTGTTTTTTTAAACCAATAAATTATTCAGCAGAATAGGTTTCTAGAAAACATGCAAATAAATCTGGTTCAAAAGAAATTTTATTCTCTAACAAATTGTTCAACTCGTCAATTGCTTTTTCATCAAGTGGATAAGGGTCGAAAAGCAAAGGGTCGTCTTCTTTCCCTGCAACAATTGTCAAAAGAAATTCGTCAGAAATTTCATTCAAATTATACTCTCGAATGAATTCATCTGTAGCAATGCTATAAAGTGTAATGGTTCTGATTAGCCTATAATCATGATTCACAATCCAAAGTTAATCGAATTATCAATCCGACAAAATTGTGAATTTCATTTCCCTTACTTTTGCATCTCATTTTCCTAATAACCAATAACAAGTAACTAATAACTTTCTTAAATAAATGACCGATTTAACTTTCAATAAAAACGACGATGCGATGCGTTTGCTGATTAGCGAAGCAAAAAAAAGATTTGAAAAAATTCAATTAGGTGGCGGACAAAAAAGCATTGACAAATTGCACGAAAAAGGCAAACTCACTGCTCGTGAACGTATTGAGGCTTTGCTCGATAAAAACAAACCACAGTTTGAAATGGGTGCTTTTGTGGGTTATGAAATGTATCCTGAACATGGTGGATGCCCTGCTGGTGGTGTTGTTGTAGTGTTGGGTTATATCGCTGGTCGTCAGTGTATGGTGGTAGCAAATGATGCAACTGTTAAGAGTGGTGCATGGTTTCCAATTACAGGTAAAAAGAATTTAAGAGCGCAGGAAATTGCAATGGAAAATCATATCCCGATTATTTATTTGGTGGATAGCGCAGGAATTTATTTGCCCTTACAGGAAGATATTTTTGCAGATAAAGAGCACTTTGGCAGAATGTTTAGAAACAACGCAGTGATGAGTAGCAAAGGCATTCCGCAGATTTCTGCTATCATGGGTGCATGTGTAGCTGGTGGTGCTTACTTGCCTATTATGAGTGATGAAGCATTGATTGTAGAAGGCACAGGAAGTATTTTCTTAGCTGGTCCGTTTTTGGTGAAAGCTGCAATCGGCGAAAACATTGATGTAGAAACATTAGGTGGTGCTACTACCACAACTGAAATAAGCGGTGTTACAGATTACAAAATGAAAAACGATGACGAATGTTTGAAACAGATTCGTAGTCTGGTTAGTAAAATGGGACGTAAAGGCAATGCAGGATTCGACCGTATTGAAAGTGTAAAACCGTTGAAAGATGAAAAAGAAATTTACGGTTTATTTCCTGCCGATGGCAAACCTTACGACATGAGAGAAATCATTGAGCGAATGGTGGACAATAGTGAGCTGGATGAATACAAACAAAATTATGGCAAAACAATTATTTGCGGTTATGCTCGAATTGATGGATGGAGTGTGGGCATAGTGGCTAACAACCGCAAGATTGTAAAAAGTGCAAAAGGCGAAGTACAGATGGGTGGCGTTATCTACAGCGATTCGGCAGATAAAGCGGCACGAT
>CAIQHW010000569.1 GCA_903871715.1 uncultured bacterium | reverse complement strand
TGTCAGAAATATTTTTCGGCGATAAATCAACTTCAACTTCTTCACTTTGGTTTTGATTCTGTTTAATATCAACTATTATTTTTTCCGAGAATGTTTTGTGTCGTTTAAAGTAGTCTTTGGTTTTGTTTTTAGCAACTGAAAATGTTTGTTGCATTTGTTATTGTAAAGTTGTGGGCAAAAAAAATATTTCACAATACCCGAATTCGGGTATTGCGAAAATGGAAAAAATGAGGTAATGATTTTTTCGGCAATTCATTTTCTTTTTCCATGATGAAAAAGAAACAAAAAATCAAGCCTCCAAAAATTCAATTTGAAAATACTACAGCATGATTTTTTGCAGCGAAATGGCATGATTATTTTTTTTGTAACTTTTTTTATCAAGAAAAAAAGTTGAGAATACTTTTTGAGGCTTTGTGTTTAGCAAATTAATTGTTGATGATAATACACTTTGTTGGCTGCAAAGTCATATACAAAGCCATGTGTAAGGGCATAGCCTACTATGCCATGCGCACTGTGTCGGTTTGTTTTTTTGTACAACTGTTTTTGTTCGGTATCTAATGTAGAAGGTGCAATGTGCAATTCATCGCTAATGTTTTTGCGTTGATAATCTTTTATCAATCGAGCAATAATTTGTTGCTCTTGGTGGGTTATTTTAATCTCGTTATTTTGTTGTTGCTGTTTCATACAACACTTGCGTACAAAGGCTTTAACGAAGCTATTGCCTTTTTATTATAAGATGATAAAATTGGGAAAAGGGTTGCATATAAACCGAAAAATAATTCATTCTTAAAATACACTTTTTTACAAAAAAATATTGGGGCAACAATTTTATTTTATCGTTCATGCAACCATTTGCTTTTATTTTTCGACTGGTATTTTGTTAATGGCTTTCTATCGAAGCATTTTTCTATTACTTTCGCTGCCTATTTTTTAATAAAATAAAATGAAGAAAATACTACCACTACTTTTAATTTTTGCTGCAACTTTCTCATTTACGCTAGCACAAACGCCTACTACGGCTGATGTGAAGGGTTTTGTGTATGATAAAGCTACTGGCGAACCTGCCATTTTTATCAATGTGGTGTTGGCAGGTACAACCATGGGTTGCCAAACCGACATTAATGGATTTTTCTCCATAAAAAAAATTGCACCAGGCAATTATCATGTAGTTGCTTTTGCTTTAGGCTATGATAGTGCATCGGTAAATATTGTTTTGAAATCGGGCGAATTATTAAATCAAAAATTGTTGATTTCTAAAAAATCGAAACAATTGCGCAGTGTAACCGTTAGCGGACGAAAATTTGAAAAACAAACCAATGTGCAAATTAGCGAAATACAGGTGTCGGCTACTCAAATAAAACAATTGCCAAGTGTAGGTGGCGAACCCGACATAGCTCAATATCTACAGGTATTACCAGGTGTAGTAAGCAGCGGCGACCAAGGTGGGCAATTATACATTAGAGGTGGTGCGCCTGTGCAAAATAAAATTACACTAGATGGCATGACTATTTATAATCCATTTCATTCTATGGGCATTTTTTCGGTGTTTGAAACCGATATCATTAAAAATGCCGACGTAAAAACTGCTGCCTTTAATGCAGAAAATGGCGGTGCTACATCGGCTGTTATAGATATTACAACACGAGATGGCAACAGAAAGGAATTAACGGGCAAAATATCGGCTACTACTTTTGCTGGTAAGGTTTTATTAGAAGGTCCTTTATCGAAAATGAGTGAAACTGGCAGCGGCAGCTCATCTTTCATCATTACCGCCAAATCGAGTTATTTAGATAATACCTCGAAATTGTTTTATAAATATGCCGATACTTCTGGCAAAGGATTGCCTTATAGCTTTACCGATTTATATGGCAAACTTTCTTTTAATAGTGCTACAGGCAGCAAGCTCAATTTATTTGGATTTCATTTTGCCGACAATGCGAACTATGTTGGTGTGGCTAAATATAAATGGACACAGTATGGTGGTGGTGCCGATTTTGTAATTACCCCTCAAGGTTCCTCTACTTTAATTAGTGGTCAAGTAAGTGGTTCGCAATATTCATTAGGATTAACCGAGCAAGATGGATTGCCCCGAACTACTACTATTGGCAACTTTGGTTTAAAAATGAATTTTTTATACATTCTCGAAAACAGCACCAATTTTAATTATGGATTTGAATTAAATAATGCCAACACTACCGACCATACCTACACACCGCTAAAACAATTAATTGGTGATGGTTTTGATAGAAGCTCTACCGAAATTGATGCGTATGCCAAATATAAAACTGTGGTGGGTAAATTTGTGTTAGAACCTGGCTTGCGCTTGCCCTATTATGCTACCTTTAATACACCCACTATCGAACCCCGATTGGGAATTAAATACAACGCCACCAGCAATATTCGTTTTAAATTTGCGGCAGGTAGATATTCGCAAAGCTTAATTAGCACTAAAAGTGATAGAGATGTGGTAAATCTGTTCACAGGTTTTTTAACCACACCACAAGAAGCCTTGAACAATACCGAAAAGCAACCAGTTAGTGTTAATTTGCAAAAAGCATGGCATACGGTGGCTGGTATTGAATATGATGTGTTTAAAAATTTAGAACTTTCAGCCGAAACTTATTTAAAAGAGTTTACCCAACTTATCAATATTAATAGAGATAAGGTGTATACCTCCGACCCCGATTTTATGGTAGAAACTGGCAATGCCTATGGTATAGATTTGCTAGCAAAATATGAATACAAGCGATTTTATTTTTGGGCAGCTTATTCCTTTGCCTACACCAATCGTTATGATGGCACCAAAGATGCCAATGGCAATAAAGTGTATTATCCACCTTCTTTTGATAGACGCCACAATATCAATTTAGTGAGCAGTTATACCTTTGGCAAAGATTTGAATTGGGATTTTAGCATTCGCTACAATTTTGGAACAGGCTTTCCATTTACTTTAACACAAGGCTATTACGAACAGCAAACCTTTGCCCAAGGCAGCTACACAAATATTATTACCCAACAAGGCGCATTAGGCATTAAATATGATGATGTGCTAAATGCAGGAAAATTACCCAATTATATTCGATTTGATGTGGCTTTGAAACGAAAGTTTTTTGTGGGTAAAAAAGGAATTTTAGAAGCGAATATTAGTGCCACTAATATTTTCGATAGGCCTAATATTTTTTACTTCAACCGTGTTACAGCACAACGTGTAAACCAGCTTCCTATTTTGCCTGCAATCGGATTTAATTACTCGTTTTAACTAAAAAAAGACGAGTAAAAAAGTCAGTATTTCTCAAACCAATCAAATTTGTTTTTGATGATGTTGCTTTTTTCTTTTTTGATGTAAGTCAAAAATGCTTCGGCAACTGGTGAAAATTTTTTGTCTTTTAGCCAAACCAAATTCCACACTGATTTAATGGGGAAACTTTTTACAGGAATGATTTGTAAGTCGCCATTGTTCAACTCATTTTTTATTCCAATCAATGGCATAATTGAATATCCCAAACCAGCTATCACAGCTTGTTTTACAGCTTCGTTACTGGTCAGTTCCATTTTCTTTTTCACAGGCAAATGATTGCGCTCGATAAATTTTTCCATAGTCAATCTTGTACCCGAACCTTGTTCGCGATAAATCAATGGCAACTTTTCAAAAATAGATTTGTCATAAATTTTTTGCTTGAATTTTTGTTCAGTATTACCTACCAAGTATAATTTGTTTTGCAACAATTCAATTTTTTGAATTTGCGAATTATCTGGCAATACACTCACCAATGAAAAATCAACCTCATTCTTTTCTAAACTTTCCACTACTTTGGTTTTGTTGGTTACGTCCATTTGTAATTCAATGCCCTCATGCAGTTTGATAAAATCTGCCAAGAAATAAGGCATCACATATTTTGCCGTTGACACTACAGAAAGCTTTAATCTTCCACTCATCTGACCTTTATGTGCCAAAGTTTTGTAATTGATTTTATACACTTCATTCAAAATATTTTCGGCAGCAACAGAAATTTCTTTTCCAAAATCAGTGATAAAAAGCTTTCGCCCGACAACTTCTGTCAATGGTATTTCAAACTGTTCTTGAAAATTTTTAAGTTGAATAGAAACCGCTGGTTGGCTTAAATAAAGCTCTTCAGCAGCTTTTGTAATGCTTTGTGTTTGAGTAATTTTTAAAAATACTTGAAGTTGTCGTAGTGTATAATCCATAAGTAATATTTATGACAAAGATAAAAAGGTTAAATAAAAACAAATGAATTAGTTGCCTCATTTTTGCAGCGTTAAAAAAACAAACAACAATGAAACATATTCAGCAATTCAAACTTATTGACGGAATATTTGAAATAGAAGAAGCCCGAAACCTTTTACTGGAGCTTATTAGCTACAAAATAAATTTTCATGCTAAAGAAAAATTCA
>CAIQHW010000568.1 GCA_903871715.1 uncultured bacterium | reverse complement strand
CGAATGTCGATACCAGTAGGGCATACACGAACACAGGCTTTGCAATCAATACAATCACCATGTTCATTTTTTTCTTCAGCAGTTGATAGCTTTCCACGAGGTTCACCACGAACTTTATCATAAGCCACCACGATAGAATTTTTATCCAACAACACACCTTGTAATCTACCATAAGGGCAAACCACGATACAAGCTTGCTCACGAAACCACCAATAAACAAAGAAGAAAACTGCAGTGAAAATGAGCAACGAAATAAAAGTGCCGATGTTTTCAGATGGATTTTGGTAATACGCCAAAACATTATCCATGCTGATTAAATAGGATAAAAAATAATTAGCAATGATAAATGAAATGACGAAAAACACTACAAATTTGGTAACACGTTTTCGGATTTTAAATCCGTTCCAAGGCATTTGTTTTAATTGATGTTGCTTGTTGTAATCGCCATCTAAAAAAAATTCGATTTTGCGGAAAACCATTTCCATAAAAATAGTTTGCGGACAAGCCCAGCCACAAAATATCCTGCCAAATGCAACCGTGAAAACAATGATGAACACTACAAACGTGAGCATTCCGATACCGAAAATAAAAAAATCTTGAGGCCAAAAAACCATGCCGAATAGGATGAATTTTCTTCCCAATACATTCAACATGAATAACGGTTCATCATGCACTTTGATGAATGGCAAAATCAAAAATACCAATAAATAGAAATAGCTGAAATAGCTGCGAAGCTTATATAGCCTGCCTTTGGGCTGCTTTGGATGAATATAATTCCGAGAGCCATCTTTTTTAATGGTGGCTACCGAATCACGAAACGAACCCTTTGGGTCGAAGTCGGAAGAGATTTGATTGTCCATAACCTTTGTAGTGGTATTGAAAAAGGGATTGCCTTTTTATCCTCTACAAAATTACATTTCAAGGCTTCGAGGCTAACTGATAGGTGTCAAAGCAAAACATGATTTCGATCAGTTTTTCTGAGAAATAGATTTTTGCAAAAACAAAAAAGTTGCTAGAGTTTTCACTCCAGCAACTTTTCTTTTTAGGTTTTATTGTCGACTACTTTTTCACCACCGCAGTGCTATCAACTTTTTTTGTAGCAACAGCATCGCTTGCTGCTGCTACACCATCTTCGTACTTATCACCTTGTGGTGCTTTTGCATTTGGTGGATTGGTGCCGTGTAAAGTTTTTACATAACTGGCAATTTCGCTGATTTGTTTTTCGTTGTATTTTACCAACCACGATTGCATTCCTTTATCAGGATAACCCACTTTAATGGAATGGAAAATATCATTCAACGAACCTTTGTGCAACCAATAATCATCAGTTAAATTCGGGCCTGCGCCACCTTCGCCCAACTGACCATGGCAAGGGAAACAATCGGTTTTGAAAATTTGCATACCTCTGTCAAGTCCTGATTTATCAGCCATTGGTACATTTTTTTCATCCACTTTATCTTTGTTCACCGCATCAAATTTTTCTTTTGCAATTCGTGCATCTTCCATTTGTGTTTCATATTCTTGCGTTGGATTTTTTCCAATTCCAGCAATTTGGAACATGTAGAAATAAATGACCGCAACAACAATAGTAATGTAGAAACCATACTTCCACCAAGGTGGTAAAGCATTGTCCAATTCTTTGATGCCATCATAATCGTGGTCTAATAAAACATCTGCTTCTTTCTCAACAGGCACTGCTTTAGTGAAAACTTTTTTATCCAAATCATGCCACCAATTTGGTACTAACGAATCAGATTCTTTAACTGCTTCAGGTTTGATATCGAACAAATTGCGATGTAAATTTCTAATCACTCCACCCAAATAAAAGATGGCGAAAATTTCAACAATTATAGCAGCAATAAAAGTGTATAAAGCCATTCCAGTTACTCCGCCTAAGTCTAACGAAGTATCCGAAGCCGCTGTTGTAGCACCTTGAGCAAAGGTTGATGAAGAAAGCAAGCTCAATCCTAACAACACTAAAATTGCAGCAACCACACTGCCCGATTTTTTATTTTTTTCTTGTTTTTCAACTAATTGTTTGCTCAACAACACAATTACATTGCCCATTCCCCAAACCACAATTCCTAACACAGCAACAATTAAGATGAGAAATATTTGCATCAAACTTTGCGTAGCTTCGGCTGGTGCAGCT
>CAIQHW010000567.1 GCA_903871715.1 uncultured bacterium | reverse complement strand
CCTACAAAAACCTGCTTCAATGACGGATATTTATCATCAAATTTTGTATTTGGTCTGCTATCTATTATGTTTTTGAGTAATATTTTTTTGCTCTTTAATTCAATTTCCCAATCATTTTGATTCTTTTTTAACTGTTTAATTACGCATCCCCGCTCTACTTTAACTCCCTTTTTAGTAAGTTTTTTATAGAGCTCACTAAGAACGGATTCTGAGCTATAACATGCATACTTATAATCACCTAGATCAATCTTATAAGATGCCCCCTTAACCTTAATTTCTATTTGTGACCATTCTTTTTTAGGTTTTACACTAAATGTTTTCTTGATATCAAATAACCCTGGTCCGGACCAAAAGCTGTATGTTTTATCATTTTTTGTCTTCTTTTCTTTTTCAAATAAAATGAAATTTTTAATTTTTTTATTAAGAAGCGAATTCCCAAGAGTTAACCCAGATAAACCAGCGCCAATAATACCTATATCAAATTTTTGTTTCATATACTAAAAGTGGCTATCTGGAAGAGTGGATAAAAATTTGTGTAGATTCTTATTATGAGGCTTTAGGTTAGATTTAAAAGTAATTAAGAATTTAGTAATAACTTTTAATGTAATCAATAACTTTGAGAAAGAGCTTACATAGCACCTTTTTTCTTTATATTGGTATTGGGTACGAACTAATTGCAGCCCAATTTGCTGGTAGAGAGCTGATGCTAATTTGACTGCCAGAGCGGCGCCCTTCGGGAGATGATCAATTGCTTGATTAGCACTAGTAAAGTAAATATTTGCTAAATCAATAATTTTTTTTCGAGCTAAATCTATTTTTGCAGATGTTTGCTCTGTTGGGTTACTTATTTCCTTAGGCGTGTATTTACCAATAAGACTCTCGGGCAAATAAATTCTATTTCGTAAGCTATCTTCGTAAATATCTCTAGAAATATTGACCAGTTGCATTGCGATACCTAAATCAATTGCAAAATATCGCATCTTTTTATCTTTGACACCAAAAATATCACACACCATTAATCCTACGGTTCCTGCTACTTGGTAAGAATAAACAATTAAAGCTTTATCTGATTTAAATGAGGTAAATTTAATATCAGACATTTGCCCGTTCAAAAACATTTTTACAAGCTTTTGGTTTGGCCAGTTTTCCTTAGGTATATTTTTTAATACACCAATAATTGAATGTGGTTTTCCTTTATTCCATGCATCCATAAATACGTGAAGCTTTTTTTTTGCAATGTTTAGGTTTTTAGCTTCGTCAACCATGTCATCTATTTTTCGACAAAAGCTATAGATTGAATAAATCGCATGCATCTTAGCGTTATCAAGAAAGAATGAAGCCCAATAAAAAGTTTTACCATGCTTACGCATCAATAAATTGTTCTTCATGCTATGGAATCAGCTTATCTATGACTTTAGCTGAATTCAGAACACCTGGAACACCTGCTCCTGGATGAGTCCCAGCGCCTACATAGAAAAGGTTCTGATATAGATCATCCTTATTGTGCGTCCTAAACCAAGCTGATTGTCGAAATAACGGGGCTATAGAAAAGCCTGAGCCAAATGGCGTATTGTAGTCCTGTAAAAAATCTTCAGGGGTCATTACAAATGATTCGCAAATATTTTCAGTAAGTTTTGGCATCATCGTTTGTTCTAGAGCTTTAATAACAGATTGTGTAAATTTTGGTGCCTCATCTTTCCAGCTAATATTTCCTTTTAAATTTGGCACAGGAACTAGGGCATAGAAACTATCACAGCCTATAGGAGCAAAATCAGGATCAGTTGCTGTTGGCCTATGAAGATAAATTGAGAAATCCTCAGATAATTTATAGCGGTCAAAGATGTCGCTTAGCAATTCTTTGTATCGAGGCCCCATCCAAATGGTATGGTGAGCAATATCTTCGTATTTAACTTTTGTTCCAAAGAAAAGAACAAATAAACCCATTGAGTGCTTTGCTGTTTTTTGAACAAATTTATTATGAAGCGAAATTTTCTTGCTGCCTATTAAATGATTGTTTGTATAAATAGGATCTGCATTTGTAATCAAATAATCAGCTTTATAAAACTTACCTTCTTCAGTCTCGATACCATCAACCATTTTGTCATTGGTAATAATTTTTTTAATTTCACTATTTAAAAAAATGTTTATGCCTTTGCGCTTCATCAGGCTCTTTAGCTGGAAAATGATTTCTCCTGTCCCTCCTTTAGCAAAGAAAACACCCCATTTTTTCTCAAGCGCATGAATCAGAGCATAAATTGAAGTTGTATTGAAT
>CAIQHW010000566.1 GCA_903871715.1 uncultured bacterium | reverse complement strand
CATCTTCTTGCAAGGCAGCATTCACCACCATTTCGGGCGTTTGACGTAAGCCTGTATAAATCACTTCCATGCCTGCATCACGAAGTGCCGAGGCAATTACTTTTGCGCCACGGTCATGTCCGTCTAATCCTACTTTAGCTACTAAAACTCTTATGGGGCGATTCATTTTTTTCTATTTTATTTTTTTTATTGAACAACCAATTGTTGTTGTTTAAAATTCAAATGAATATCAAAATGCTTCATCAAATCTAAACCAATCACACCTTCATAGTTGCTTCCAATTCCTTTTTCAAAAAAATCTACGGTGTAAATTTTGAGATTCAAAAAAGTAGTTTGAAATATTTTTAACTTCGGAATTTCAATTTCAAAAGTGGTGATAATTCCATTAGCAGTTTCAAATTCTTTAGTCGGTAAATTTTTTAGTTCAACAGCAATTCCTGCAATTAATAAAGTGGTGTAATCAATAATTGTGTTAGATGCGCCGGTATCGAAAACCAATTGGGATAAGTGATTCAGTAGCAAACAATCCACCAAAATTATATCATCAGGATGATTTAATTGTAAGGAGTAAATTTTAGCCATTTGCCTTTTGATGAAATATTTCCGGTGAATCGCAAGATGGTTAATTCAAAATTTTCTTGCAAAGTTTTTACTTTTTCTGCCAACTTTTTTTTGTCTTTATCATGTTCAATCAACACCCCATCCACCACCAAATTGTCTTTGATAGTGGGATTTCCAATCAATACCCATTCGTTTGGAAATGATTTTATGACAGATGAAAAATTTACGATTTCCATTTTATAAAATTAACAAGAATTTTTAAAAGTTTTGCAACGCTAATTTAATTCTTTCCACCGTTTCATTTTTGCCAATGGTGTGTGCAATTTCAAAAACTGGTGGACCAAATTTTCCACCGCAAAGCATGATGCGGAAAGGCATTTGCAATTCACCTACTTTAATATTTTTTTCGGTTGCTAAATCTTTGAATGTTTTTTCAATCTCTACATTTTCCCATGCATTCAAATCATTAAATCTTGAAATCAACACATCAAAAAATTGACTTTTCTCTTCCGTCCATTTTGGTTTTACTGCCTCTACATCATATTTTTCGGGACGTTGGAAAAAGAAAAACGCATTATCCCACACATCATTCATAAAGGTGCAACGCTCTTTTACCAAGCCGCAAATATGCTCTACAAAAGTTCTTTCAGCTTTTATGTTTTTTTCAGCCAATATTTTTTCAGTTACATCAGCCAATTGACTGTTGCTGATTTTTTGAACATATTGATGATTGAACCATTTGCATTTTTCAAAATCAAATTTAGCGCCTGCATGATGAACACGAGCAATATCAAAGCGTTCAACCATTTCATCCAAAGTAAAAATTTCTTGTGCAATGCCCGGATTCCAACCTAATAAAACTAAAAAGTTGATTAATGCTTCGGGTAAAAATCCACGTTCACGAAAGCCACTTTGGCGTTCGCCATCTTTGGTTGTCCAATCTAAACTGAACACTGGAAAACCCAATCTATCACCATCACGTTTGCTTAATTTGCCATTGCCATCAGGTTTTAAAATCAATGGAAGATGTGCCCATAAAGGCATTTGGTCTTCCCATCCTAAATATTTATACAACAACACATGCACTGGCGCACTTGGCAACCATTCTTCACCACGAAAAGCATGACTGATTTTCATCGTGAAATCATCAACAACCACCGCCAAATGATAGGTTGGCATTCCGTCAGCCTTCAACAATACTTTATCATCTACCTGATTGGTTTGAAAACTTACCCAGCCACGAATCAAATCTTCAAATTTCACTTCTTCATTTCGAGGCATTTTGATGCGAATAACATGCGGTTCGCCAGCTTCTAATTTTTGTTTTACCACATCACTTGGCAGGGTCAATGAATTTTTCATGTATTCACGGGTTGCCCAGTTGTATTGCGGCGCAGGATTTCCAGCTGCTTTCATACGCTCTCTCATTTCTTCCAACTCTTGAGGTGTATCGAATGCATAATAGGCATGACCTGCTTCTACCAATCTTTCAGCATACTGGCGATACATGGGTTTACGTTCGCTCTGACGATACGGTCCATATTCACCGCCATAACCTACGCCTTCATTCGGCTCAATGCCGCACCATTTCAAGGTTTCGATGATGTATTCTTCAGCACCTTCTACAAAACGGGTTTGGTCGGTATCTTCAATTCGTAATAAAAAATCGCCGCCATGTTTTTTGGCAAATAAATAATTAAACAAGGCTGTGCGTACACCGCCAATGTGCAAGCCTCCTGTAGGGCTTGGCGCAAATCGAACTCTAACTCTTTTACTCATAATTGGTGCAAAGATAACGCAATGAAATTCCAAATTTTAATTTTCAAATTCTAAAAATGAAATTGAAAATGCGGATTGATGTTACATTTGCGCCACAAAATTTTGTGTTTGAAAAAATTAGATTGGTATATCATCAAGAAATTCTTGACCACATTTTTCTTTTCACTGTTGCTGTTTTTGGTGATTGCGATTGTGATTGATTTGGTAGAGCGATTGGATGATTTTATGTCAAGCTCGGCACCAGTCTCATTAATCATCACCAATTATTATTTGCCGTTTTTGCCGTGGATTGGCGCACAATTATTCCCTCTTTTTGTGTTTTTATCGGTGATGTTTTTTACATCAAAAATGGCTGGCGAATCAGAAATTATCGCCATGCTGGGCAACAGTGTAAGCTATTATCGCATCTTGCGCCCATATCTATTTACAGCCTTGCTGTTGGCTGGGTTACTGTATTTTGGTAATCATTATTTAGTGCCTTGGAGCAATGCAAAAAAGTTGGATTTTGTGGATACTTATTTTTATGGCGGACGAAAAGAAGCGGCGCAAAGCACCCACATTCGCATTTCTAAAAACGAATTTATTTACCTGGAAAATTTTAACACCGTAGAAAATGAAGGTTATAAATTTGGTTACGAAAAATTTAACAACGGCAAATTAATTTACAAACTCACCGCTGATAAAATTGAATGGAATTATCAGAAGAAAAACTGGAATCTTTTTCATGTCGTGATGCGAAATTTTGATGGCATGAATGAAACATTTACCACCGCAAACAAGATAAATCAAGGCTTTGCGGTTGCGCCAACTGATTTTGAAAAACGACAAGCTGAAACAAAAGAAATTATGAGTACGCCAGTTTTATCGGCATTTATTGCCAAAGAAGAATTGAGAGGCGATGATAATTTGGAGCAATATTATGTAGAGCGATTGCGCCGTACTGCCGCTGCCTATTCGTTGTTGATTATGACTTTGATTGCGTTTGCAGTAGCTGGCAAAAAAACTCGTGGTGGCATTGGAGCCCATATTGCTATTGGGTTGGTGCTTAGTGCTACCTACATTTTATTTATGCAAATGAGCACTACATTTTCTAATCAAGCTGGACTGAATCCTTATTTGGGGGTATGGTTGCCTAATATTTTATTTACGGGAATTGCAATTTATTTGTTGCGCATTGCGCAGAAATAAAATTGAGAATTTCTCAAAATAATTTTGGCAAATTCAAATCAATGTAGTCGGAATAATCAACTGGAACTTCAATAGGAATAGCCATTTTGCGCAGTTTGCATTTTCCTTTGATGGCAATTTTTACTTTTTGATTTTGTGCCTGTGCCCAAATTTCTTTCAAAGTATTGATGCTGTTTTCATCGGTTGCAATTACAACTTTTATCGGCACTGTAAATTCGGAAATGCGATTAATTTTGGCAGTGGTAATTTGTTTTGAAACGCCCAACAATATATCGTTGATGAAAATTTCCAAATCCGCATTTTGCAAATCTGCATCCATATTGTTCGGATTAAACAAAGTTAAATTGCCAGCAATTTCAATTTTATCAAACGATGTCATCGCCAATTTTACATCTTTTACATGGCGATATTCAAAAGCTTGAAACTTGCTGCGGCAGCCGATTACAACAATTAGAAAAGCAAAAATAAAAGTTAGTTTTTTCATTTTTAATTTTTGGTAAAACTAAATGGTTGGCATTAATTTTTGAAAATTATTTTTTGAAAAATCATTCATAACTTTCTACAAACAAAAAAGGAAACTGAATTTGATTTCAATTTCCTTTTCTATTTTGATAATTATTTTTTCGTAAAAATTAATTGCCTAAATAATTCTTCAACAGCTTGCTGCGGCTGGTGCCACGAAGTTTATTGATGGCTTTATCTTTTATTTGGCGCACACGTTCACGAGTTAATCCAAATTTTTCGCCAATGTCTTCCAAACTCATCGGATGCTCTACACCAATTCCGAAATATAATTTCACCACATCTTTTTGTCGGTCAGTTAAAGTAGAAAGCGAACGCTCAATTTCTTGACGAAGCGATTCGTTATATTCCATGTGCCCATCGGTTTTCATAGCATTTGGATTTTCCAAAACATCCAACAAACTATTTTCTTCACCATCCACAAAAGGCGCATCAACGCTGACGTGACGGGCTGCAACGCCCAATGTTGTTGCCACTTCTTCGGTTGCGATTTCCAACACCGTTGCCAATTCTTCGGGCGATGGTTCACGTTCGTATTCTTGTTCTAATTGCGAAAATGCTTTGTTGATTTTATTCAACGAACCCACTTTGTTTAATGGCAAACGCACGATCCGGCTTTGTTCTGCTAATGCTTGCAAAATTGATTGACGAATCCACCAAACGGCGTAAGAAATGAATTTGAACCCACGAGTTTCATCAAATCGTTGCGCAGCCTTTATCAAACCCAAATTACCTTCGTTAATTAAATCGCTCAACGATAAACCTTGATTTTGATATTGTTTGGCAACAGAAACCACAAAGCGCAAATTGGCTTTGGTTAATCGTTCTAAGGCTAATTGGTCGCCTTGTTTTATTTTTACAGCTAATTGAACTTCTTCTTCGGGTGTGAGCAAATCAACCTTACCAATTTCTTGCAAATACTTTTCTAAACTTTGGCTTTCGCGATTGGTGATTGACTTTGTAATCTTGAGTTGTCTCATTCAGAATATTGAATTTTAGTGAAAAGAAAACAAAAATTTTCTTTTTAAAGGAGTGCAAAGGTACTACATTTTGCGCTATTTTGCAAATAAATTTAGACGTTTAGAAAAAGTGGTGTGAAGAACATGACTTCCGTCATGTTTTTTTAAAGATAATTAACTATCGCTTAAACTTTATTCCTGCATCTGTGTTACCTTTGCAGTAGAAAAAATCGCTACAAAATTTTATGCCCAACTTTCCAATATATTTAGACAACAACGCCACAACGCCCATGGACCCAAGGGTTTTGGAGGCAATGATTCCATATTTTACCGAAAAATTTGGTAATGCTGCCAGCCGCAATCATCAATTTGGTTGGGTGGCTGAAGAAGCCGTGGATTACGCTCGTGAGCAAGTTGCAAAATTGATTGGTGCTGATGAAAAAGAAATTATTTTTACAAGCGGCGCAACAGAATCTGATAATTTGGCGATAAAAGGTGTGTATGAAATGTATGCTCAAAAAGGTAATCACATTATCACTGTAACTACCGAACACAAAGCGGTGTTGGATACTTGTCATCATTTAGAAAAATTAGGCGCACAGGTTACTTATTTAAAAGTAAATGCGGAAGGCTTAATTGATTTAACCGAATTGGAAAATGCCATTACTGATAAAACCATTCTGGTGGCTATTATGTATGCCAACAATGAAGTGGGTGTAATTCAGGATGTGAAAAAAATCAGTGAAATCTGCCATAGAAAAGGAACTTTATTTTTTACCGATGCTACGCAAGCAGTTGGTAAAATTCCTGTTGATGTGATAAGAGATGGGATTGATTTAATGGCTTTTTCAGCACATAAAATGTACGGTCCAAAAGGCGTTGGTGCATTATATGTTCGCAGAAAAAATCCAAGAGTAAAAGTTACAGCCCAAATGGATGGCGGCGGACATGAACGTGGAATGCGAAGCGGAACGCTGAATGTGCCGTCAATAGTAGGTTTTGGAAAGGCTTGTGAAATTTGCATGACGGATATGGAAAGCGATAATGCTCGAATTTCGGTAATGAGAGATAAGTTGGAAGCAGGTTTAACGCAATTGGAAGAATCGTATGTGAACGGAAGTAGAGAACATCGTTTACCGCATGTTTCCAACATCTCATTCAAATATGTAGAAGGCGAAGGATTGATGATGGGCTTCAATAAAAATATTGCATTATCGTCAGGCAGTGCTTGTACATCCGCTTCGTTAGAACCATCGTATGTTTTAAAAGCATTAGGATTGGGTGATGATTTAGCACATTCAAGTTTACGTTTTGGCTTGGGAAGATTCACCACTGATGACCAAATTGATTACACAATAAAAGCAATTTCAGAAACCGTTTTAAAATTAAGAGAATTAAGTCCGCTTTGGGAAATGTTTAAAGAAGGAATCGATTTAGATAAAATTGAATGGGCACACCACTAACCCAATTAATAATTTATAATTACTAATTAATAATTTAATAAAATGGCATACTCAGTAAAAGTTTTAGATCACTACAGCAACCCGAAGAATGTTGGAACGCTGGATAAAAATAGCAACACAGTTGGTACAGGATTAGTTGGCGCACCTGAATGCGGCGATGT
>CAIQHW010000565.1 GCA_903871715.1 uncultured bacterium | reverse complement strand
TGCAAGCCATATCAATACCACCTTTAGGGTATTTTAGTATAATAAAATAATGTAGTGGAGTTTAGAAGTTTTATAAACAGCCAAATGCAAATCACCGACCTTTAAGTGCATAAAAAAATCCCGTATCGGTTTGATAAGGGATTTTTTTTCATCAGTTCATTTTCAAATCAGCAAATTAGCACATTGTTTTTCGCTACTTTTGCGCAAAAATAAAATAGAATGAAGCAATTCTTTAAAATAGTGTTAGGTAGCATGGTAGGCTTTTTTATTGCTGCTGGTTTATTTACTGTGTTGATGGTTGTGATTATCATTGGCATGGTTGCCAGCGGAAAAAAATCATCGAAAACTGAAGCCGAGGAACATTCGGTTTTGGTGCTTTCCTTAAGCAAACCCATTGGCGAACGGATGAATTATAGCGACATCAATATTTCTTCTTTAAGCCATTTAAACACCGCAAAAAATTTAGGCTTAAAAGAAATTATTGCCAACATTCGCAAAGCTAAAAACGATGAATTTATTTCAGGTATTTTTATAGATGCACGAATGGTAACCGCTGGCTGGGCTACGCTGGAAGCAGTGCGAAAAGAATTAATTGATTTTAAACAGTCGAAAAAATTTGTGGTGGCTTATGGCGAAATGATGACGCAGAAAAGCTATTACGTTGCTAGTGCTGCTGATAAAGTGTACATTAATCCAAGAGGTTTGATGGAGTTTTCGGGCATGAGTGTGAACTTAATGTTCTTAAAAGGCACGTTGGATAAACTAGGTATCGAGCCGCAAATATTTTATTGCGGCAAATTTAAAAGTGCTACCGAACCATTGCGCTTAACCAAAATGAGCGATGAAAATAGATTGCAAACTACTGAATTCTTAAACGAATTTTATCAGCATTTTATGAGCAATATAGCCAATTCGAGAGGTATTGCTTTAAATCAATTAGATAGCATCAGCAAAAATTTATTGGTGCGCAATCCTACTGATGCTTTAAAACATAAGATGGTAGATGGTTTGAAATACTACGATGAAATGTTGGCTACTTTAAATCAATTATCAAAGGGTAGCGAAAAAAATCCAAAGTTGTTGAACATCGAAGATTATGATGGCATGAGTGGTGGCGAAAAATTGCCTAAAATTTCTAAAAACAAAATTGCCGTGTTGTATGCCGATGGCGATATTGTAGATGGGCAAGGCGAAGAAGATAATATTGGCGGCGAAAAATTTGCCGATATGATTCGTAAAATACGCCAAGATGAAAAAGTAAAAGCATTGGTGATTCGTGTCAATTCGCCTGGTGGCAGTGCATTTGCCAGCGATGTGATGTGGCGTGAAATTATGCTTACTAAAAAGAAAATGCCAGTGGTGGTGAGCATGGGCGATTACGCCGCCAGCGGGGGCTATTACATTTCGTGTGCAGCCGATTCTATTTTTGCACAACCCAATACCCTCACGGGTTCTATTGGTGTGTTTGGTATTTTGCCTTGTTTAGAAAATTTCTTGCACGATAAATTAGGTATCACCCACGATGGTGTAAAAACGGGCAAATACAGCGATATGCCTAATCTTAGTCGACATTTAACAGATGACGAGAAACATATTGTGCAAGCAGGTGTAGATAGTATTTACAGCGATTTTTTAAGTCGAGTTGCCGAAGGTCGTCATCGCACAAAAGCAGAAATTGATAGTATTGCTCAAGGCCGAGTATGGAGTGGCGAAAAGGCTATCAGCTTGGGTTTGGTAGATAAATTGGGTAATATAGATGATGCCATTGCTTGTGCCAACCGTATGGCAAAATTGAAAGATTATAGTGTTCAAAATTATCCATCACGCGATTTTGGCTGGCAAGAAATTTTGTTTCAAATGGAACAAAGCAAACGACAAAGTGCCATCAAAGCCGAATTGGGCGAATATTACACGGTGTTTCAACAACTACAATTTATTAAGCAATGGCAAGGTGTACAAGCCCGATTGCCTTTTGGAATGGAGATTCAATAATTACTCTTTCAAAAACTTGGTATCGGAAATATCCCCATTGATAGATATAACTCTTAAAAAATAAATGCCTTTTGGCAATTCATGCACATCTATTTCCAACTGCTGTGAGGAATTTGTGGTTGAAAAAACCATCCATTTTTTACCTATCATATCGTGTAGTTCTAGTGTTTTAATAACATTTGGATAGGTAATAAAAATTGATTGAGAAGTAGGGTTGGGATAAACATTTAAGGGGGCACTACCAGTTAGATTTTCTTCACCCGAAGCGATATAAGAATAACAACTACTGGTGTCGCCACAATTTCCCGAGTAGGCATAAACTTTATACCATCCCGAAACTTTGGGTATAAAGGATTGCGAAGTGGCCCCTGTAATGGGTTTGTTGGTAACACAGTTAAACCATTGATAGCTCATATTCGGGGTGTTGCATACAATGGCATTACCTGAGAGATAATAAGAAACAGTAAGCGTTGTAGTGTTTAAATGCAAGGTTACAGTCGAGTCGCACCCTGTATAACTGGTTAAAGTGGCAGTGTAATTTCCTGGTTGAGTATAATGTTGACCGTTAAACAAATAAGCATTGCCGTTGCAAACAGAAGCATTTACTGAAGAAAAAACTGTTGGTGTAACAGTAAGGTTTATTGTGTAAATCGAATCACATGATCCAGATATAATGGTATCAGTATAAATGCCAGTGGAAACATATGTTTTGCCGTGAAATAGGAAATAATGTCCATAACATATTTTTGGATTAATATTAGCTGATACAGGACCAACATTTAAGGTTAGATTCAAAAAAGAATCACAGCCAGTGTGACCAATTAATGTATCGGTATAAACTCCTGCAGATGTAAGAGAACGGCTTCCAAACTGATAACTACCACCTGTACAAATAGAAGCAGAAATATTGTTGGTGATAGGTGGGTAAACATTTAAACTAAGCGAATAAATAGTGTCGCATGTTCCTATCAATGTATCATTATAAAAACCAGAAGTATTAAACGACTTGCCATGAAAAGTGTAGGAAGAACCATTGCAAATGTTTACTATAGTTGAGTTGGTTAAAGCACCTATATTTAGAGTAAGGGTAATGATAGAATCGCAACCATGATAATTGAGCATAGTATCTTTATAAATGCCACTGCTGGTTAAAGTATGCCCATTGAAATTATAACTAGAGCAAGACGATTTTGAAATGGACGAAGTAGTAGTAGCACAAGCTGTAATAGTTCTTTCTGTAATTACGATATGATTAGTGTTCCAACTATCGCCGCTAGAACCACTGCCATTTACTGCATTTAAAACTCCCCAAAAAGAAATGGTGCCAGTGCCAGCCGCTGGCGCTACCCAATCTAAAGTGTCTTCATAGGTAGTACCATTACCACCCGTTCCACTTGTAGCTACGATTCTATTGCTTTGTTCAACCAAATTAACCACATAACTGCCTGCTTGTGCTGGGCTATACTGAGTGTTGGTTGGCAAGTTGGTTGTAATCCAAGTACCTGCATTAGTAGGGGTTGAAACAGCAGTTGAACCTTGAATACATCCAACCTGAAAACCAAATTTAGGTAAAGTAGAAGATGTATTGTTAACGCCCGAAATTTTTACGCGATAAGTCATGCCAGCTACATAAGAGGTAACAGGCACACCTGCCGAATCTAACTCCATGGTAACTACAATGCCAGTTGTAGCTGAATTGCCATGACAACTACATCCAGCCGAATTGCCCAATCCTGTTTCAGCACCAATTCCATCAATGCCGCTTTGGTTGGCTGCTCCTAAATGATTGGCTGTTAGTGTTACATAACCAACTGCAGCTAAAAAAATAATCAGTAAGTAATTTCTTTTCATTTTCTTAAAAAATAATTGTTCAAAAGTAAATGAAACTTTGGGTTTTAGCAAACGACTTTTTTAGCAACTACCAGATTGATATTTATCATGCTAATTTTTTTGCAAAGAAATATTTACTTTGCCATCAAATTTTTTTTGAGCATGGATGATTTGATAAAAAGCATTGAAGAGAAATACAACCATTTAGGACACGACCCTAATGTGTTTTTAAAAGGATTATTGTTGAGCAAACCCTTGAATTACTGGGATTATATACAAGTAGACACGTTGCTTACTTTGCAAAAACCAAAAACCGATTTTAAGGATGAGTACATTTTTATTGTGTACCATCAAATTACCGAGTTGTTGTTGGCATTAGTCAATCACGAACTAAAACAAATCATTGAATTATCAGTAATTGACCAACAAATCATTGCCGAAAAAGTGGGCAGAATTAATCGCTACATGGAGGTGATGGACAATTCATTTGCAGTGATGTTTCGTGGCATGAATTGGGAAGCTTACAACACATTTCGCATTGCATTAGCTCCTGCAAGTGGCTTTCAGGCTGTTTCGTTTCGCATGATTGAATTAATGTGTACCAATTTAATTCATTTAGTGAAACCAAAGTTAAGAGAAAAACACAATCAATTTAATGCCGCCGAAATGTTGAAAGATGTGTATTGGCAAGATGCTGGTATGGATAG
>CAIQHW010000564.1 GCA_903871715.1 uncultured bacterium | reverse complement strand
TGACACAACTCAATCAGCACGCCATTTGCAGATTTTGGATGAACGAAACACACCAATTTATTATCCGCCCCAAGTTTCGGTTCATCATTCAATAATAGACAACCTTCAGCTCGTAAACGCTGCATCTCGTTTTTAATATTTTTTACTGCAAAAGCAATATGATGCATTCCTTCGCCTCGTTTTTCGATAAATTTGGCAATAGGCGAATCGTTTGTGGTGGCTTGCAGCAGCTCAATTTTGTTGGGTCCGTTTTGAAAAAAAGAAGTGATTACATTTTCTGATTTTACTTCTTCTATTTTATAACATTCTGTGTTTAAAATTTTTGAATAAAGCAAATTACTTTCTTCTAAATTTTTTACCGCAATGCCGATATGTTCAATTTTTTCAAGCCCTAACATCTTGTTTGTTTTTATTAAAAATTGGTAAGAAAATGAAAGATAAAAATCCGCCAACAATCACTGCAATTTGTTGAACGCCCCAATTTACCCAAGCTGATGCTAAACCAATTCCTTCGGGAATATTGTACAATTTTAATACTTGCGGAATGATGGCATGATAACCGCCCAATCCGCCTTGGGTGGGCAATATAAAGCCAAAGCTACCAAACGACATACAAGTTAAAGCTGCCCAAAATGTGAGATGCGATGTTTCTTGCACACAAAATAATCCGAGATATTGGGTGAACACATAACAGCCCCAAATTAAAATTGTGTACAAGAAAAATGCTGATTTTTTTTTCAGATTTAGAATCGCTTTTAAACCACTTGTTAAGCCTTCGATAAACGATTTTATTTTTGCATTTTGGCTCAAAACTTTTTTTATAAAAATAAATCCAACTACACAAGCAATGATGAAAGCCGCTACCAGCAACCATTTCATGTTGCTACTGTTTTGCCATTTAGCTACAATAGCATCAACAATGGTAGTTTTAAAATAAGCGAATAGTCTGTCAAACTCAATCAACACGGTAATTACAACCAATGCTAACCAACAAAGGGTATCGAAAATTCTTTCGGCGATTACTGTTCCAAAATTTTTTTCAAAAGGAATTTCTTCGTATTTCGTCAACACACCACAACGTGTTATTTCGCCCAATCTTGGAAAAGCCAAGTTGGCTAAATAACCGATTAATACTGCTGCATAAGTGTTGGAAGTTTTTGGATGATAGCCCAAAGGTTCCATCAATAATTTCCATCTTAAAGCTCGGATAAAATGTGCCAACAAGCCACAGGCAAAGGCTGCGGCAATTAAATATGGATTGGCATTTAACAAAGCATTTTTGCATTGTGCCAATTGTTCATCACTCATTCTGTGAAAAATCCACCACACAATTCCTATTCCTAAGAGTAAAAAAACGACAAACTGAAGAATAGTTTTGAGGCGTTTGTTCATAAAATAAAAACTAAATTTTGTTTTTTGAATCGGGGAAAATTACCGAAGGTTTAAATGTTTTTGCGGCTTCAAAGTCCATCTGGGCGTAGCTTACAATGATAACAATGTCGTTGGGTTGCACTTTTCTGGCGGCTGCGCCATTCAAACAGATTACACCGCTATTGCGTTCGCCTTTGATAACATAAGTTTCAAAACGCTCACCATTGTTGTTGTTCACCACTTGCACTTTTTCGTGTTCAATTAAATTAGCGGCATTCATCAATGCTTCATCAATAGTGATGCTGCCTACATAATTCAAGTTGGCATCTGTGACAGTTGCTCGGTGAATTTTTGATTTTAAAATTTCGATTTGCATAATACTTGGCAAAGATAGGTTTTAAAAGAAAATGTTTTTAGTTGAAAAATAATTAAATGAAAACATAATTGCTGTTGCATAGTTTTGTGAAAAAATATATCATGGCACTTTTTATAATTGGCTTAATTATTTTAATCGCCGCATTGGCTGCAAGCCGCTTGAGTCCTAATCCGCAGACTTTGAAAATAACAAACATTGTTCGATTAGCCGGAATTTTAATTATGGTTTTGGGTGTATTAACTGCTTGTTTTGTGCAAGTTGGTTCGGGGCAAGTGGGTGTAAAAACTTTGTTTGGAAAAGTTGAACCCGATGTTTTAACCAGTGGAATGAACTTTGTCAACCCATTGATGGATGTGAAATTGATGGACATCAAAACGCAAAACTACACCATGAGTGCTATCCGCGATGAAGGCAATAAAACTGGTGATGATGCGATAAGAGTGTTGACGGCAGACGGTTTGGAGGTCGTGATTGATTTAACAATTCTATATAGGGTGGTACCAACAGAAGCTCCAAATTTATTGAGAGAAGTTGGCTTAGATTATACTGATAAAATTGTTCGACCAATTACTAGAACACGAATTAGAGACAACGCAGTTTCTTACGATGCGGTATCGTTGTATTCATCCAAACGTGAAGAATTTCAAGAAAAAATTTCAAAAAGCATTGAGGAAAATTTTAAAAACAGAGGATTGATTTTAGAACAATTGTTGATTAGAAATATCGCATTACCTGCTAGTGTTAAAGGAACCATCGAAGAAAAAATTCAAGCAGAACAAGAAGCGCAAAAAATGCAGTTTGTATTGCAAAAAGAAAAACAAGAAGCCGAACGAAAAAGAGTAGAGGCGCAGGGTATAGCCGATTATCAACACATCATCAGCGAAGGATTAACCGATAAGCAATTGCAGTACGAACAAATAAAAGCAATGAAAGAATTGGCTAGTTCGCCCAACAGCAAAATTATTTTTATGGGCAATAAAAATAATTCGCCTGTGATAATTGATGGCAAATAACTATGTGATAATTGCACGACCACTAGAAATATTGGAAGAACTATTTTAGCAAATGATACACGGCAAAGCTGCTACCATAAGCTAATGCAGTCATGTACACAATTTGAAAACCAGCCCATTTCCATCCGCCAGTTTCACGTTTTACAACTGCAATTGTGCTCATACATTGCATGGCAAAAGCATAAAATAAAAGCAATGAAAAAACGGTTGCTAACGAAAAAACGGTTTCGCCATTTTTGTTTTTTGCTTCCAACAATTTTGTTTTTAGCGATTCGGTATTTGTAGTATTTCCAACACTATATAATGTACTCATTGTACCCACAAAAACTTCACGAGCAGCAAACGAAGTGATTAATGCAATGCCAATTTTCCAATCGAAGCCCAATGGCTGAATAGCAGGTTCAATAAGCTTTCCAAGATGACCTGCATAAGAATTTTCCAATTTTGCAGCAGCATAATTTATATCAATTTCAGTCTTATTTTCGGGATGAATTTTAATATCGTTGGTGTAATTATTTTTTAAATCAACCATTTTATCTAATGGTCCATAAGACGCCAAAAACCACAACGCAATAGAAATCACAATGATAATTTTACCAGCTTGCAAAGTGAATATTTTTGCTTTTTCAACCATCGTCATCAACACATTGCTCCATCGTGGCATGCGATAAATGGGCAATTCCATCATAAAAAAACTGCGCTCTTTGCTGCGAATAAATATTTTCAAAATCAACCCAACGGTGATGGCTGATAAAAATCCAAGTAGATACAAACCCAGCATGGCTAAGGCTTGCAAGCCAATGATACCATAAAAAGATTTTGCTGGCACTACCAAACTTACCAACAAAACATACACAGGTAATCGTGCCGAGCAGCTCATCAGCGGAGTTACTAAAATGGTAATTAATCTGTCGCGTTTGTTTTCAATAGTTCGTGCACTCATAATCGCAGGCACAGCGCAAGCCATGCCACTCATAAGCGGCACTACACTTTTTCCATTCATACCCACCACCCTCATCAATCTGTCCATCATAAAACTCACACGAGCCATGTAGCCACTATCTTCCAGCAATGTTATCATGGCAAACAGCAACATAATTTGCGGAATAAAAACTACAATCCCAGCCAAACCTGCCAACACGCCATTACACAATAAATTGCTGAAAGCGTTGCTGGGCAGGTATTCTATAAGAAATGAGTTGAGCATTTGCATACCACTTTCAATGGCATGCATTGGAATTTGCGCCACAGAAAATATGATTTGAAACATGGCATACATCAGCGTTAAAAAAATCAAATAGCCCCACAGCGGATGCGTTAAAACTTTATCCAATGGGCTGTTGTGCCATTCGGGTTGACTGCTTTCTGTTTTTACACAATCGTGTAAAATGGCGTTTATTTTTTCATAACGCAGCAAAGTTTCTTCGCCTTGCAATGATGGACTATTAAATTGATGCTGCTGCAAAACTTTTCTAGTAGCGTCTTTTGCTTTAGCATCTAAACAAAAAATATTGATGTAGTGATGCGCCGTGAGCAATGCTGCATAATCACTTTTTAGTTGGTGCATCTGTTTCATTTCCTCCACCAAAGCAGGTTGCAAATTTTTTAAAGAAATAAAATAATCCTTTGAAACGGGCTGTGGAAGG
>CAIQHW010000563.1 GCA_903871715.1 uncultured bacterium | reverse complement strand
CTTCTTGCTTTAATTGAGCTAAATCAGTAAGTGATAATTTACAATTTCAACAATTTATAGAAAACAAATAAAAAAACTGTCCAATTACTAAAAGGTTAATTTGCCATTAATATTTTCATTCATTGTTTAGCAATTAATGACAAACATTTACCTTTGCGCCAATATGAAATTAATTGATGATTATCGCAAGTTATTGGCTGTAACAAAAGACACGGAATTGAAAGAATTGAAAACAGTATATCGCAATTTGATGAAAGATTGCCATCCCGATAAATTTCCAAATGATGAAATAGCTAAGGCAGAAGCAGAAGCTAAAAGCAAAAAAATAATTGAAGCCTATCATTTTTTAGTGAGTATTGCACCTGAAACAATTGAAGCTACGAAAGAACAATATTCACAAACCATTACCACTTCTAACATTGATGATTTTCAATTTAAAAGTCAAAAATTAAGCGTTAGTTTTTCCGACGGTACGAACTATGAATATTTTGATGTGCCACATGCTATTTATGTCAAGTTAATAAATGCGCCAGCACAAGCCCGTTTTGCTCGAAGACACATTTTTAGCAATTATGTGTATCGGAGTATAAGTAAGTTAGTGTCGGCATAAAGAATCCTAATCACTTTTAATTCAACAATTTTATTACCCAAAATAATAGAAGCTATTTGGAATTTTTCAATTAGCACTTCTCTTTATTTTCTAAATTTGCTTTTTAAATTGTGTTTATGAAAGCATTGAAAATAGGTGGCGTAGAGTTTTCTTCTCGATTATTTTTAGGAACAGGAAAATTTAGTTCGAATGAAATCATGCAGCAAGCCATTGTGGTAAGTGGTTCGCAATTGGTTACTGTGGCTTTAAAAAGAGTTGATTTTAAAAATAATACCGATGGTTTAATAGATAGCATTAAGCAAAATAATGTTCGATTATTACCCAACACTTCGGGCGTAAGAAATGCCACCGAAGCAGTTTTTGCAGCCGAATTGGCTCGTGAAGCATTGCAAACGAATTGGTTGAAATTAGAAATTCATCCCGACCCACGTTACCTTTTACCCGATGGCACCGAAACCCTGAAAGCCGCCACAGAACTGTTTAAAAAAGGTTTTATTGTATTGCCTTACATCAATGCCGACCCTGTTTTGTGCAAGCGATTAGAAGATGTGGGCGTTGCTGCGGTGATGCCTTTGGGTTCGCCAATCGGCAGCAATCGAGGTTTAGAAACTAAAGCCATGTTGCGAATAATTATTGAACAAAGCAATGTGCCAGTAGTTGTAGATGCTGGCATTGGTGCGCCTTCGCAAGCTGCCGAAGCCATGGAAATGGGGGCAGATGCGGTGTTGGTAAATACAGCAATTGCTGTGGCACAAAATCCAGTAATGATGGCGCAGGCTTTTAAAATGGCTGTGGAAGCAGGTTTGATGGCTCGTGAATCAAAATTAGCCAAGGTTGTTTTTTCAAAAGCGATGGCAAGCAGTCCGCTCACCTCATTTTTAGAAGGCTAATTTTTTCTTCATTTTTTTAATACTCAAAAATATTTTTCAAGAAAATAAGCATGAATTTTATACTCCCAAATTTTATTTTTTTTTGGAAACGATTTGCCGTAAGTCTTTTATTATTCAGCATTTGCAGACTTTTATTTGTTTCCATTAATGTACATTCGTTTCCTGCGCTAACTTTTTCAACAGCATTAAAATTGATGTTTTTGGGTTTGCGATTTGATATGGCGGCAGCCGTTTATATCAATTTGTTCATCTTCATTTTGCATCTTGCACCAAGCCATTTTTTTTTAAAAACGGCGTATCAAAAAAAAATTAACGTTGTTTTCTTTTTGTTGCATTTGCCCGTGTTGATGTTGGAATTGGGCGATTTAGCATTTTTTCCTTACAGCCTGAAACGCAGCACACTGGCTTCTTTTGCCACTGGCGATGAATTGGTTGGGCAATTTACAACCTATCTCATTTCTTTTTGGCATTTGTGGTTAACACTTTTTGCGCTGTTTATTTTACTTTATTTTTTGTTGAAAACAATTATTAAACAACAAAAAAACGCACCAAAAATTTTATCGCAAAATATTGTCTTCAAATATTTTAGTCAACTGGTTTTGTCTATAGTCATTTTTTTGGCGATGACTTTTAATTGGCAGGGTAAGTTTTTAAATGTGGATGATGCAAGAGAAATGCAGCCACCTCAATATGTTTCAGTAATTACCAATACCACTTTTACTTTTTTGCAATCACTTTTTTTGTATCAGATTTCCGAAAAAAGATATTTTGATGAAGCTACTTGCAAACAGATTTTTACCAACCAAATTTTTATTTCAAAAAATGATACACTACAAAATTTATTGCATCGTAAATCCAATGTGATGATAATTATTTGGGAAAGTTTGGCAAAAGAATACGTGGGCTATTTCAATCCAAATCAAAAAAGTTTTACGCCATTTTTAGATTCCATTTGTAGCAATTCGTTGGTGTGTACAAATGGCTTTGCCAACGCAAAACACAGTCACGAAGGCATGTGCGCCGTGATGGCCAGCATTCCAAATTTGATGGAAAACTGTTTTTATTATTCGGCTTATCAAAATAATCACATCAAAGGTGTGGCGCAATATTTAAAGGAAATGGGTTATAGCACCGCATTTTTTCATGGCGGAAATAATGGCAGCATGAAATTTAATTCTTTTAGTCGCTTGTGTGGTTTTGAAAATTATTTTGGCAGAAATGAATATCCAAATGCCGAAAAAGATTTTGACGGCACATGGGGAATTTGGGACGAACCATTTTTACAATTTGCAGCAAACAAAATAAACGAAATGCCCGAACCCTTTTGTACTGGCTTGTTTACAGTGTCATCGCATCATCCCTACATTGTTCCGAATAAATACAAAAATAAATTTCCGAAAGGCGAAATTGAAATTTTGCAAACGATGGCATACACTGATTTCGCTTTGCAACAATTTTTTAAAACGGCATCAAAAATGAAATGGTTTGATAACACTTTGTTTGTGATTGTGGGCGACCACACCAGTCAAAATGCAAATCCGCAATACAATAATTTGGTAGGTGCTTTTAAATTGCCCATCATTTTTTACATGCCTGGAAAATTGAAAGGACAAATAAATTTTCCAACACAACAAGTGGATATTTTACCCACCGTTTTACAATTGTGTGGTTATGAAGGAAATGCTGCAACCTTTGGCAGAAGTGTATTACAAGCCGATAGCAATTCGTTTACCATGAACTGGGCAAATGATATTTATCAAATTAATAACCAACATTTAAGCGTTCAGTTTGATGGCAAAAAAGTGATTAATGCGTTTGAATATAACAGTGATACTTCGTGTAAAAATAATGTGGCACAAAAATTTTCTGCTGCAACCAATCAACTTTCTAATAAACTAAAAGCTGTTATTCAGACATACAACGATGCTATGTTGCACAATAAATTGTATCCCAATTCAAAATAAAAAATGCTTAAAAAAAATACAATTCTATTTTTTATTTTCTGCTTACTGGTGACAAGCAGTTTATACGTAGAGTTCAATTTGTTTCATCCTTCCAATCAAAAATTAATTACTTCTTTACAACAAAAAATCGCCTTTTTTGCGCAACAAGAAATTGGTATCGAGCAACAACTAGAAACTGAATTTCAAAAAGATTCAACTGCCGAAACCATTATCAATAATGGATTTGATTACGCAATTTATCAAAATGATAGTTTAATAAATTGGAGCAATGCTAACCATATTTTATTAAAAAGCAGCAGGGTAATTAAAGAAGGAAATTCAATTCAATTTTTCAACAACACTTATTTTTTAGTGTTCAAAAAATCGAAAAATGACAAATCATTTTTGGTTTATAAACCGATTTATCATCACTACAATTTCCCCAACAAATTTTTGAAAAATGGTTGGTTGAATATGCCTTTGCTTTCGGCTTTAGAAATTGTTGACCAACCAACCACCAACAGTTTTTCAATCCACAATTCGGCAAACGAATATTTGTTTTATGTTAACATTGTTTCGCCGACAATTGGCTTGAATCCATTGTTGGAATTAGCTTTTGTGATTTTTTATTTTTTTTTATTTGCATTTTTAATGTACATTATAGTTGGTTTTTTGAAAAATAATTTTCACCAAAAAATAAAAATCGTTGCTACTTTTTTGTTTTTAATTTTTTTAGCTACACTTATTTTTTCGGTTCATTATTTTAGATATCCTTTCAGTTTATTTCGCATCGGATTGTTCGATCCCGAAATTTATGCTTCGCATTTTTTCAATTCTTTAGGCAGCTTAATTTTGTTTTCGCTGTGTTGGATAATTGTTTGCAATTGGTTTACCAAAACTTTGCAATACGCTGAAGCTATTACACAGATTGTGTTTGCAGCTTTTACTGCTTTTCAATTTGTGTTGATGAATTATTTTATCAACAGTTTAGTCAACGATTCCTCCATCAATTTTTCGGTGTTCAATCGCGATGAAATTGATTTGTTTTCATTGCTCGGTGTATCAGTTGCCATGCTGCATTTAGTCAATTTATTTCTGTTGGTTTTTCGATGGAAAATTTATTTATCCACTTTCAAAAAATCGCTCACTGCATTTTTACTTTTTCTGTTTTTTTCATTGATTGCCATTTTTTCGATTGATTATTTGGTGGATG
>CAIQHW010000562.1 GCA_903871715.1 uncultured bacterium | reverse complement strand
TCTAGTTTCGGCATTTAGTATGTTTTTGTTGCTTTCATTTTTGATGAAGAAAAATAGCGTTAGTTTTTTGTTTGCCGCTTGTGGATTTTTCGTTGCGATTTCTAGAGTTTATTTAACAGCACATTTTGTAAGAGATACTTATGTAGGCATGATTATCGGTGTTGAATTAACAGGTATTTTAATAAAAGTATTTCAGAAAAATAAACCTTTTTAACCTATTTCAACTCCAGAAAAACTGGGCAATGGTCGCTATGTTTTACATCGGGCATAATTTGCGCCGATTGTAATTGCGCATCCAATTCTTTAGATGAATTGATGTAATCAATTCGCCAACCTTTATTATTGTTTCTTGCATTTGCTCTAAAGCTCCACCAACTGTATTGATGAGGGTTTTGATTGAAATGGCGAAAGGAATCGGTAAAGCCTGCCGCAAAAAACTTATCCATCCATGCCCGTTCTTCGGGCAAAAAACCCGATGAATCTTTGTTACCTTTTGGGTCGTGAATATCAATTGCTTTGTGGCAAATATTGTAATCGCCTGCCACTAACAACTTTGGATTTTCTTTTTTTATTTTTTCGATAAACGGCAAATAATCATTCAAGAAATTCATCTTCACATCTTGTCGAACATCGCCACTGCTGCCACTTGGGAAATAAGTATTGACAATCATCACATCGCCAAATCTGGCACGAATCACTCTGCCTTCTTTGTCATATTCGTTGATGCCGCAACCAATCTGCACTTCATCGGGTTTTTGTTTTGAAAAAATTGCCACACCACTGTATCCTTTTTTTTCAGCCGAATGCCAATGTTGATGATAACCCAAATGCTCAAACAGCGATGTATCCACTTGTTCTTGCATCGCTTTCAATTCTTGTACACACACCACATCCCAATTATATTTTTCGAGCCATTGTCCAAAACCCTTTCCCAGAGCCGAGCGTATGCCATTTAAATTGTAAGAAATGATTTTCATTTTTGCAAAATTATTTTTTGATTAAAGCATTATTTTCAAAAACTGGCACCACCGAAGTTTTGTTTTCACTCAAACAAAATTCTACATCAAACTGTGCGCCCAAAGCCTGCAAACGTCCGAAATGATTGGCTTGGCGATGAAATTCATACAAATCATTTTTTGCCAAGCCATACAATTGTTCCATCATTTTTGAGGAATCGCAAGCCATTGTAAAATCATTTTTCAACCGATGCACCATGCCGCCAGCCATCAAACTATCTTCCATATTCACTTTGTCTTTCCAAGCCGAACATGCCATCAGCACTGGCTTTTGCTGCTGCAATAAATAATTTGCTAACGCATCCATATTCACAAAAGCACCAATGGCAATTTGCGCAGCACCTTTGCACAAGTGCAACATTTTTGTGCCGTTGGTAGTAGTTAAAACCAAAGTTTTTTCTTTCACCAAATCATTCATGTACTGCTGCGGAGAATTGCCATACACAAAGCCTTCGGGCATTTTTGCATCACGTTCGGCAGCTAATATATGATTGGGTTGGTTGGCAAATTGCAAACATTCTTCCACCGTTGACACTGGAATTATTTTCTCAACACCATAGTGCAAAGCCGCACAGATAGTAGATGTAGCACGAAGTACATCAATCACCACTGCAATTTTTCCTTCTAAATTATAAGTGTGCAACAACGCTGGCGATAAACAAATTTCGATAGTTGGTTTCATAAAATTATTTTCGAATCACAGTACCCGATGCTTTTGCCAAATCACTTTTCATCACACTCAATTGCATGTGCACATAATTCAACTGCGTAATTTCTTCAGCTTCTTTTTCTGCTTTTATTTTTTGCAAATTTTGTTGAATTAATTTCAACAACTTTTTGAATTTAAAATGATGAATCGAGCTGCGAACATCTTGTTCAAAATTAGCTGCTCGGTCTTTTACCAAAATCTGGTGTTTGGCTTCCCAATTGGGGCTTAGCTGATATTCCTCTTCCAATAATTCCACTGCCATTTGCGAAATTTCTTCATCAGTTGAATGCAAAATGGCGTGTGCATCAAACGATTTTTGTTGCTCACATTGCTGCAAAAATTCGTTGAAAATTTTTGCACAAATTGGATTATCAATCAGCGATAATTCAATTTCATCAAACAACATTTCGGCAACTAATTTTTCGTTGCTCATCTTCAAATTGCCCCATTCCAACAAAATGCGAATGATATTTTTTTCCTGCTCTTCATCTGGATTGGTTTTAAAAAAATTGGGTTGTGGTTCGGCATTAAAATTTACATCGGCTTGCGAATGCAGCAATGAAGCATCTTGCGGCGGCATGTCGGTTTTCTTTTTCAATTCCGTTCGCATCAATTTATTCACTTCGCTCATCACCATTTCTTCGCTCAATTGCATCAAACTGCAAAACTCTTTGATGTATTCGCCACGAACAAAACTATCGGGTATTTTTGCAAACACCGCCATCAAATCCTTTGTGATAGCAGACTTGCGATATGGGTCAGCCTTTGCATCTTCTATCGAAAATTGAATTTTAAACTTGATAAAATCTTTTGCATTAGCCAACACAAATTCGCCAAACCCTTGCGCACCGTGCTTGTGCATGTAACTATCTGGGTCTTCGCCATCGGGCAGCAGCACCAATTTTAAATTCAATCCTTCTTCAATAATCAATTCCAAACCTCTCAAAGCCGCTTTGATGCCTGCTGCATCGCCATCATACAACAACACAATATTTTGAGTGTAGCGTTTTATCAATCTAATTTGTTCAATGGTTAAAGCCGTGCCGCTGCTTGCTGCCACGTTTTCAACGCCGCCTTGATGCAGCGAAATCACATCCATATAACCTTCTACCAAATAGCAAAAATCATTTTTCAAAATGCTGTTTCGGGCTTGAAAAAGTCCGTACAAAATTTTGCTTTTGTGATAAATATCGGTTTCTGGGCTATTGAAATATTTAGCGGTGTTCTTGTCTTTGCGCAGCGTTCTGCCACCAAAGGCAATGGTTTTGCCCGAAATATTATGAATTGGAAAAATTATTCTGCCACGAAAAAAATCAGCATTGCGTTGTTGTGTGGTTAGTCCGCTGCTTTTTAAAATTTCAGAATTATAACCACGTTGCAAAGCATAGTTGGTGAAAGCCTGCTCTGCATCAGGGTTGTAGCCCAGTTCAAATTTTTTCATTACCGCATCGCTCAATTGCCGCTCTTTAAAATAACTCAGTCCGATGGATTTTCCCTCATCCGTATTCCACAAATTTTCTACAAAAAAATCTTTCGCCAATTCGTGCAAAACCAACAACTGCTCTCGTTTTTTTTGGTCTTCCATTTGCGCTGGCGATAGCTGCACATTTTCAATGGCGATGTTATATTTTCGAGCTAAAAATTCGAGCGATTCGGGATACGTGATGTGTTCGTGTTCCATCACAAACTTGGTTACATTGCCAGCTTTGCCGCAACCAAAACACTTGTAAATGCCCTTTGCTGGCGACACCGTGAACGATGGCGTTTTTTCTTCGTGAAACGGGCAATTGCCAATTAAATTGATGCCACGTTTTTTCAATTTTATAAAATCGCCAATCACTTCCTCAATTCGAGCGGCGTTTAAAATTTGTTGTATGGTATCGGCAGCAATCAATTTTTTGAAAATAAAAATGAAGTGTGAAAATAGAAAAACAATTTTTGCAAAGAAATAAAACGCCACAAAGGCACAAAGGCCAAAGAAAATAATTCATGATTGTTATTCAGCAAATATCATAAAACTTAGTGCCTTTAAGGCTTTTTGGCAAAAAAAGTGTAAATGTTTAAATAAAAAAACGGAAAACAATCTTCTTCAATAGAATTTGTTTTCCGTTTTGTAGCCAATGTATAAACCTGTAAAACCTTATCCTAAATAGGTTTGTAGCCCACTTAAAAAATTTCCTCGGCGCAATTTTTTAATCGCATTTTCTTTTATTTGGCGTACTCGTTCACGAGTTAAATTTTCCTTTATCGCAATTTCATCCAATGAAAGTGGTTGCCCATTTAATCCAAAAAAGTAAGCCACAATGCTGGCATCCCTTTGAGGCAAAGTAGAAAGCACCGTTTTAATTTCACTTTGTAATGATTCTTGAAGCAATGATGTATCGGGCGATGGCAGCGCATTATCAGCCATGGTATCACCATAAGTTAAATCTTCGCCATCAGCTACTGGTGCATCGGTACTCATGTGTTTTCTACCGCCTTCATTCAATAATGTATTCACATCATTGGTGCTAATATCCAACATATCGGCTATTTCCGAAGGTTGCGGCACACGTTCATTTTCTTGTTCAAATTGCAACATGGCTTTATTCACTTTCGAGTAATTGCCAATTTTGTTGAGTGGCAATCGCACCAATCGGCTTTGCTCCAGCAAGGCTTGCAAAATGGATTGTCGAATCCACCAAACAGCGTAGGAAATAAATTTAAACCCTTTCGACTCATCAAATCTTTTGGCGGCTTTTATCAAGCCCACATTGCCTTCGTTAATTAAATCGCTTAGCGGCAAACCCTGATGCTGATACTGTTTGGCAACCGATACAACAAATCGCAAATTGGCTCTCACCAACTTTTCTAATGCTGCTTCATCGCCATCTTTTATTTGCCGCGATAAAATAGTTTCTTGCTCGGGTGTAACCATGTCGAGCTTTGAAATTTCATGTAAATACTTTTCAATTGATTGACTGTCGCGGTTGGTAATTTGTGTAGTAATTTTAATTTGTCTCATAGTTTTTGATTTTTGTTGGTGATTGTAAAATTGTGGTTGTTCATGTGTTTGATTGTTTTAGTTTGCAATTGTTTAAAAAAGGTATCGAAACTTTTTGCTTAAATTTTTCGGTTTCATAACTTCCTACTTATAAAGACGACTTTCGACACCTTTTCGTTGCATGCCACAAAGAAAAATTAGTTGGCTTTAACAAAAAATAAGTGAACCACTCCATTTTGATTAGTTAAAATACGTAATTGAAATGGGTTTGGATTTTAGTTTTAAGTTACTCAAAACTGCTACTATAAAGGAGTTAAGTAGCATTGAAAATATTCAATATTGAAAAACCAACAACAAATTTTCAATTTTACAATTGTCGTTTTTGCCTTTAAAAAATCTTTTGTTTTCGATAAAATCTGTGAGAAAAAAATCTTGCGAAATAATTAATCCAAATACCCTAATCGTTTCAATTGTTGAGAGTGTTGAATCCAGTTTTCTTGCACTTTTACGGTGAGTTCTAAAAATATTTTTTTGCCTACGAAGGCTTCGATTTCCTTACGGGAAGCGGTTCCCAGCCTTTTTAATGCTGCCCCATTTTTGCCAATGATTATGCCTTTATGCGATTCGCGATTAACAATAATATCGGCTTGAATTACATCCAAATCGGCTTTCTCTTTATATGATTGCACTTTCACTTCGGTGTGATACGGAATTTCTTCTTTATACAATTTAAAGATTTTTTCCCTCACCATTTCACCAGCAAAAAATCGAACATTTCTATCACTCAAATCATCTTTTGAAAAATAAGGTTCACCTTCGGGCAAATGCGCTAAAAGCATTTCAATCAACTCGTTCAATTTTAATTTTTCCTGCGCCGAAACGCCCATGACTGCTACAACTCCTTCATGATTACGCCAGAAATTTAATTTCATTTCCAACATACCTTCACCAATTATATCTATCTTGTTGATGACTACAAAAACAGGTGCTTTGGTCTTTATCATCTGCATCCAACCAGCCGCCACAGCTTCATTCATGCCAGGTTCCAACAAATAAATTAACACATCAGCATCCTCCAAACTCTCTTTGATAGCCGTTGCCATAGTTTCTTGCAATTTGTAGGCGGGTTGCAAAATGCCAGGCGTATCGCCAAAAACTATTTGATAATTTTCGTGGTTTAAAATTCCTAAAATTCGCTTTCGAGTAGTTTGCGCTTTGGGCGAAACGATAGATAATTTTGTGCCAACGAGTGCATTCATCAGGGTTGATTTTCCTACGTTTGGCAAGCCTACAATATTTACAAATCCAGATTTATGCATGATTTTTTAGAGTTTTTTTAGAAGAGCTTTTTCAAATTTTATTTCAAGAATTCTCCCACAACATTAATCAAAAAGTGGCTCAAATTTTCAACTGATTTTTTCATTTCCCATTTTGCTTTATTTCTTTCACCAATAAAATTGGATGCCACACGAATTTGTTTGAAAGCGATTTTCTTATGTAACATGATGTGATGGAATGCAGCACCTTCCATGCTTTCAGCATCACAATGGAATTTTTGATTTAGTTTTTCCAATCGATTTTTATCGGCTTCAATTA
>CAIQHW010000561.1 GCA_903871715.1 uncultured bacterium | reverse complement strand
TACCCCAACTAACATTCCTATTGCGCCGCCAATCAACTTGTTGATGAAATTTATTTGTGCTAATTCCAACAAACTTTCAATCAATTTTCCCACTAATCGAAATAACAAAATCACAGCAATGAACAATAAAATGTAGCAAACAATTGGCGCATAAACACTTTTCCAATTCAGCCATTGCATAAATTGTTTGGTAAAATACATCGTAGCTAAAATGGCAGCGATGTAACCAATCAACCCAAAAACTGCCATCACCAAACCTTTTGAGTAGCCGCGGTAAAAGCAATACAAAATACATAAGCAAAAAAGAAGGTTGATAATCATTTCAAAGTAGCAACAATTTTTTTGTAAAGATATCAATACTCCCATAAACCAAATGCTTTCCATTTGCTCACAAACCTTGCAAAAAAGTTAGTTATTAGCTTTTGCAGCCATTTCTATAATCCACTATCTTTGCGGTTCTTAATAAATTTTTCATGCGAAATTTAGTTTGTTTTTTATTGCTAGTTTTTTTTTCGGCAAAGGTTCATGCGCAATTGCTGCATCCAAATTTTGAAAATGCCGAACCACCATCTTTAGTAAAATGGATGACCTTTAAAGAAGCATTTGAGGCAAACAAAAAAACGCCTAAACCTTTTTTGATTGATGTGTATACCGATTGGTGCGGTTGGTGCAAACGTATGATGGCAACTACATACAGCAATCCTGCAATTGCAGCTTATGTAAATCAAAATTTTTATCCTGTAAAATTTAATGCCGAAACCAAAGACAGCATTTATTTTAAAGACACTTTGTATGTAAACAAAAGCACTGGAAACCGTGCTGTGCATCAGTTGGGCTATAAATTGTTGGGCAATCAATTATCTTATCCCACCACCATTTTTATGTTCAACGACATGAAAAACACCGCCAATGTGCCAGGTTATTTGGATGATAAAACCATCGAACCAATTTTGATTTTTTTTGTAGAAAATGTGTACATGAATTGTCCCTTCGCCGATTTCAGCAAATATTACAACATAGCTTTTGTGGATACAGCGAAGCAAAATAAAAAAATTGCGTTGCAAAAATTCACTTTTGCAAAAGCTGAAAAATCTTATCAAAAAGAAAAGCGAAAATGGTTGATTCATCTAAACACTGATTGGTGCAATGCTTGCAGGGTGATGAACAAATCTGTGTTTACTGATACTTCAATGGTGAACTACATCAACCAAAAATATTACTTCATTGATTTTAATGTGCAAACCAAAGATTCCATTCGGTTTATGGGTAACACTTATCGATATGATGAAACGATGGCAATGCCTGTAAACACAATAGCATTGGCACTTTCGGGCAATCAATTAATTTTGCCAACCACCATTATTTTGGATGAAGACTTAAAAAAATTGGATGCCTTGCCAAGATTTTTTACACCAGAAATGATGAATGCTGTGTTGCATTTTTATGGCGAAGATGCTTTCAAAAGCAAGTCGTGGCAAGATTTTAGAACCAATTGGGCAAATGGAAAACGATAAAAAATAAAACGATGTTGCTACAAATTCATCCACAAAATCCCGAACCACGAAAAATAAAAATTGTGGATGAAGTGTTGCAAAATGATGGCATCATTATTTATCCAACCGACACCGTGTATGGCTTGGGATGCAGCATTGGCAGCCACAAAGCGGTAGAAAAAATTTATCGTTTTAAAAAAATTGAACCAGGAAAAAATTTGTTGCTCACTTTAATTTGCGCTGATATTTCGCAAGTGGCAGATTTCGTTTTACAAATTGACAACAGCGTTTTTCGAGTGATGAAACAACATTTGCCTGGTCCTTATACTTTCATTTTAAACGCTGGAAAAAAAACGCCTAAGCAATTATTAAACAAGCGAAAACAAATTGGTATCCGTATTCCCGACAATAAAATTTGTCAGCAAATTATTTTAGAACATGGTCAGCCTATTCTTTCTACATCGCTCCACAACACAGATCTGGTGCTGGATTACTACACCGAAGCCGATGAAATTTTCGACATTTTCGAGCATCAAGTGGATATGGTAATTGATGGCGGCATTGGTGGAAAAACGCCTTCTACAATTTTAGATTGCACTACTTCAGAAATTCAATTGGTAAGAAAAGGTTTGGGCGAAGTTGATTTTTTGTGAATCGGAAAATAAAAATCGAACACAATTTTTAACCACACTAAAAAAACAGGCAATGCTTTTAAAGCCTTGTTGAACAGCCATTCGCCTTTGTTGGGCAACGGAATAATATCGGTAGTAATTAAAATAGTGAACACAAAAACTAAAATTACGAGTACTAAATTTATTTTGCTGAATTCATTTTTAGCAGCGTACCAAAATGCCACAGATGCTGTGGCAATGATGAATGTAGGCGATTCGGAGCGATGATTAAATAAAATCATCCAGAGCAAAATGGCACAGAAAAAAATGGCTCGTTGTTCAAAATTATTTTCTCGAATGATTTTTATGGCTGGAAAAATGAGAATCATTAAGCCAGAAATTTCGGTAATAGTTTTTGACAAATCAACATTTAACCAAGCGTGTGCTAATCCTAAAACCGAAACACCGTAAGAAATTTGCTGGTCGCTTTTTAAAAGTGAAAACCAATTTTGATATTGCCAAATCAAATCTTTGGCTGAAACAAAAATCAATGGAAGCATTAACAGAAAAGCACTCCAGCCGATGGAATATAAAATAAACTTCCCTTTTTTAGGATAAAATAAAAACATGACGGCTGCTGCAATGCCAAAAATTTTTATGAAAAAGGTGAGCACAATAAACAGTGATGCCCAGATAATTTTTTCTTTTTCAAAAAAAGAAAATGCAAAAATTAGCAAGCCGGCAATCAAAGTATTGCTTTGCGAATTTTGCAACGATGAAATCATTTCCAGCAAAATAAAAAGCAAAATAAAAGCTTGTTTTTTTTCATCAATTTTGGGAATCGAAAAAATTGCTAAACACAAAACCATCGTATTTAAAACATTCCAAAAGCACAGCCCAAGCCAGTTTGGTGCATAATAAAACGGAATCATGAAAACCGAAAACGATGGACTGTATTTAAATAAGTCCCAATAAAAATTGGGATGTGGGCTGTATAAATTTTGATGGCTAATTAAAAACCCAAATGAATTTTTAAAGATGAGGTAATTGTTAAACGAAGTAGGATTGATGGTTTGTTGTTCAATCAATAATTGAACAGCAATGACAACAGCTACCAAAAAATAAAGTGCAGTTAGAAATTTTTTTTTGAGAAAAAATGTTTTCAAATTTTCGTCGTTGAGAAAAATTATTTTAAAAATTTCCGAACAAACCCTTCAAACCCTCGGCTTCACTGGCTTTTATTTTTCCTGCCAACACTAATCTGATTTCCCTTCGTCGTAAAGCACCTTCATACAATTTTTGTTCGTCGTCATTTTCTGGAATAGCTGATGCCACATCTATTGGTGTGCCATTTTCATCCAATGCTACAAAGGTGTAAAATGCTTCATTGCTTTTTATTTTTTTTCCGTGTCGCAAAGTTTGCGCATACACCACCAAATGTACTTCCATAGAGGTTTTGAAAGCTCGAGATATTTTTGCTTCAATCGTAATTACACTGCCCAATTTAATCGGATGTTGAAACGAAACATTATCCACCGAAGCTGTAACCACTTGCGCCTGCGCATGTTTGGATGCACTCAATGCCGAGGCAATATCCATCCAATACAATAATCTGCCGCCCATCAAATTTCCCAGCAGATTCGCATCGTTAGGCAATACCAACTCTGTCATTATCGTAAGCGATTCGGTACATTTTTTTGCTTCCATTTTTGTAAAATTATTTTTGCGAAGTTAACATGGCAATGGCAAGAAAGTTTTTACAAACCAAACTCTCCTAAAATTTTTGCCCACACCAAATCAATGTTGTGGTTGCCATTTAGCAAATGCAATTCCACTTCGCTATAAATAAAAACAGGCTGATTGTTGCCATTTAACCTTTCGGCAATAATGCTCGAAGTGCCCGTCCATAGCGGATATGGCGGCGTTTGATTATGAACATTGTCTTTTACCGAAAGATGCGATGAATATAAATTTACTGTGCCGTTGCCTAATTGCATGGGCTTAATGACGGAAATAAAAGCGGTGTCTTTTAATGTTGCCCAACCTGATTTTGCTGCATTTGCCAACGAATCGGTAGGAAACAATAAAGTAGTATCGCTGTTGTTGTAAAGCGATTGAGCTGGTGTAATGCTTAACTGTGGCGAATTGGCATCAAACGAAGGCTCTAATCTATTTGCCATAAACATTTTGCCGCCGTTGGTAAAAAAATCGTTGGTGGTTTTGTCTACAATTCCTAACGAGCTATTGGTGTTATCCCCAAACCAAATAATGGTTTTAAAAAGCGCAAATATTTTTGTTTGTGTGGCATTGTCGGCGGCTAATTCTATTGGGTTGCTGGCAAATAATTTTAGTGTATCAAAAATGCTGTAACCCTTATTCACCATGCATTGCCCATAAAAACTTTCAACATTTGCCGATGGTGTTTTGTAAGCATCTACCAATAATTTATCGCCCTTTGGTTTGCGCACATACATGCTGAAAGACGCTACCCACTTGCTTTTTGCGCCTGCTTTATCCACTGCTCGAATAAATAATTGATTGTTGTTTTTCAATTTTAAATTACTAACCACACTATCCAAAGCTGCTAAATTATTGTTTGGATAAATTCTGGTTGTGATATTTGTGGTGGTTAAATTCGTAGCTTCAAAAATGGCACTACTCACCGAAGCCTTCACAGATGTGGGACGCAGCGTTGTGTCGTTCCAAATTAATTCGATGTGGTCAATGTTATCGCTACCATCGGGGTCACTGGCTTGCCAATATAATCGCACAATTGGAAACGTGTAAGTGGGGTTATAAATACCTGGCACAAACAAAATCGTTGGCGGCGAATTTTTAATTGGATAGCCGACTCGTACTGGAGTTGGGTCAACAGCTCCTTTATTGTCCACCGAGCGTACACTAAAAATAAAATTTGCTGTGTCTATACCGTTTGGCACTATCAAAACAAAAGTGCTATCCTGCCCTACAACCTTGTGCCATTGAGTATTTGCGGTAATTGTTTTATCAAAAGTGTATTGATAATATTTTACAAAACCATCTGGGTCATCGCCCCACCAATGAATTTTTACAATGGATTGAAAACGATTTTGACCACTGCGAATTATCGTATCAATAATGGTATAAGTGTTGGGTGTTTTGTTTGCATTGCCATCGCCCGTTAATGATTTGCGACACGAAACCATGATGAATACAGCGATGGCAGTCACACTCAAAAAAATAATTAGCTTATTCATGTGCTCAAATTTCCTGAAATAAAAAATAGTGTGGTTAGTTTTTAGGTTAAATTATTGTATCTGAATCAGCAATTGTCCTTTTTCTACTGTGCTGCCTTGTTTCACTTTTATGGATTTGATAATCCCGTCGCTGGCAGCTTTCAGCACATTCTCCATTTTCATGGCTTCTAAAATTAATAAGCTTTCGCCTTTTTTTATTGCTTGCCCTTCGCTCACATTTATTTTCAAAACCAACCCTGGCATAGGTGCTTTTAAATCATTTACTTTTTGTGCCGAGCCACTGTTCATGCCCATTTGCCCCAATAAAATATCAAATCGGTCTTTCACTTTCACTTCGTAAATTTGATTATTGACCCGAACCATCAAACTTTTTTCTTCGTGATTTGCTGAAATTATTTCAGCATTATACGACAAATTATTTTGCAAAACGTGAAATAAATTTTCACCCGTTTTTATTAAATCCCAATCCGTTTTTTGTCCATTTACAAAAGTAGCATCGTCTTTAAACTCAATGCTGATGGGCTTTTGCTCGTTGATACTAACTTGATACATGAAATTTAGTTTTGAATTTTTTGTTTAAATTTTTGTGCAGCTTTCATTTGT